>JBGSPG010000033.1:0-14497 GCA_041738725.1 Saccharimonadales bacterium (SeqCode) | reverse complement strand
ATGCCGGTATTGCGGTTGGTGGCGTCTTTCTTGAGCCACCAGCCACCGAGGTATCCCCCGACGAGGATACCGACTGCCAGCAGGGCGAGCACGATCGTAAGGGCGATGCCCCCAGCCGTGATCTCACCACGCTCATTTCGCATGTGGTTCTTCAACTACTTGCCTCTCTCTTGGAATGGGAATGTACTTGGCGTAACGTGCCACTGCGAGAGTTCGACTACTAGAGTCAGCTTCTCAGCCCGGTTGGAATAGATCCTTCCGTAACTATTTTTTGGTACACCAAATAGAACAGATACAGAATTACCTATAGAAAATAAATAGAAGTGCCGTGTAAAATCGGTTCAATCGATTGCTTGTATATGACCTGAAAGAATACCGGACTCAAAAAAATATGGTCGGATAGAGCTGGAGTACAGATCTGTTATTGATAAGATATTACGTTGTTATAAAGCGGAGCTAAATCACGAGTTTCTTCATGTTCTGAAGATAACTCTAAATGCGGTCTAACTTCGTTCGACAACTGCTATATGAAAGGTTCTAGTACGCGGTTTTTACTTGCGCACTAAAAGACATTATAGGGCATCGAGGCTTATTTGTCAATAGGCACCCTATTGATCTGTTTCTGATGGCGGTTTGCGGCGAAAGAGTTTTCTGAGTTTTCCGTGGTGATCGGTTTTGTCTCCACCATGACTAGATTTGTATTTACGAAGCTGGTTTTTTAGTTTGTTTTCTACAATATCGACAGCGGCAAACATGTTTACGGTCGCCTCTTTTGCGGTAATTTGCTTTTCTGGCAAGTGCAGTATAATCTCACATTCATTACGGTCCACTTTGGTTTTGCGTTCTTTCAAGAACACTTCAGCTTTAATGCTCCCCCGTGCGTCGCGAGGCACAAACCTATCCAGCCGGCCAATTTTTTTATTAATGTATTTTTTAATGTCACCTGTTAATTCGTAGTGGATGCCGGTTATATCGATTTGTGTAATCATGACTACTCCTTTTTTATATAACACCTCTATTATACTCCCTTTACGCAATCGCTGCAGGGCGATATGAATCGTCATCCCGGACTTGATCCGGGATCCAATCAAAAAAATTAACTTCCCGCCGCAACTACGTAAAAACCCGAAACGGAAGCACTGCTCATCTCCCTGCTGACGAGGACGTGTTTGATCCGCCGGCTGGCGGAGAGTCCCGCAGGCTACAGAGAGATGGGTAGTGTTGGAGTATCGAGTGTTTTACATCTAGTTGCTGTTTTGTCTCGCTTTTCGAAAAGCGAGGTAAGAATAGACTAACTCGCTACGCTCAGGACTATAAACTGGATCCCGGATCAAGTCCGGGATGACGATATACTTTGGTTAGATCGTGGCCTTGCCACCCATGAATGGACGAAGGACTTCTGGAACCGTGACTGAGCCATCTGGTTGTTGGTGGTTTTCTATAATTGCAATTGGGCCACGACTTGAAACCATGGCTGTTCCGTTTAAGGTGTGAACGTACTGCACATTCCCCTGTTCATCTCGGTATCTAATGTTTAATCGACGAGCTTGGTAATCTGTTACGTTAGAACAACTTGTCAGCTCACGATATTCACCGTCGAGCGGGCTGAAGTATTCAAGATCAAACTTTTTGTAGGCTGGCGCACCTAGATCACCTGCTGCAATTGCAAGTTTATGATACGGAATATCGAGATCTTGTAGAATTTCTTCTTCAATCTGCATCAGCTTCTCATGCCACTCAGCGCTCTGCTCTGGTACACAAAATACATACATCTCTACTTTGTAAAACTGATGGACGCGGAAGATACCCTTACTGTGCTTACCGTACGCACCAGCTTCCATACGGTAACAGGGGCTCCAGCCAACATACAAAAGCGGGAGGTCTTTAAGTTCAATAATTTCATCTTTATGATAGGCAGTTAGTGGAATCTCAGCAGTAGCTATAAGATGCAGGTCTTCACCTTCAATAGTATATATTTGTTTTTCTTCACCACGCGGCGCATAGCCAGTGCCACCAATTACATCGCCGTTTACCATATTTGGCACAAGCATTGGCGTAAAGCCATGCTCAACACCCTTTTGCATAGCAAACTGAGTTAAGGCGAGTTCTAAGCGTGCGAGATCACCCTTAGAATAGTAGAACTTACTACCGGCAACTTTTGCGCCACGTTCAAAATCTACTAAATCTCTCTCTTCTAGCCAAGTAAGGTGGTCTTTAATCGGGCGCTGTTCAGTGCTTCCCCAAGTAGAAACAACTACACTGTCTTCTTCACCACCAAGTGGCGTATCTTCGGAGAATAAGTTTGGTACTTCGTTCAGTAACTGCAGATACTGTGCTTGAATTGGGTCAAGTTCAGCCTCAAGGGTACTGAGTGTTTCTTTAATCCGCTTACCTTCAGCAATCAGTTCAGGTGAAGGCTGGCCATTCTTCATTTGGGCAGCAGTCTCATTGCGTGCTTTTCGAAGTTTTTCAACATCTTGCAGTAGCTCACGACGGCGCTCATCTAGCTGAAGCAGTGAATCAATATCTACTGATACATTTTTGTGTTTCGCAGCATCTTTTACAACTGTTATATTTTCTCTGATGAACTGTATATCTACCATGGTGACTAGTATACCGTATTATTCCTTTTTCAACGTAAAAGGGACCGACTTTTGTCGCCAGCCCCTCACGCTGTTTGTTTGTTCTAGTATACCACTTATGCCCGACTTGCTATAGATTGTTGTTGTAAACACATACTACAAAACTGTGCCGATGACAGCCTCTAGATCTGTTTTAAACTGCTCCAGTGTTACGGACGATTCTGGTTTATTTATGGTACCGGGGATTGTAGAGGTCGGGCTGGAACTCAGCTCGACTGAAGTTGTCCCCTGCTTCTGCGTATGCTGAAGTTTTGTAAATACACGCGTACTCTTACTGACCCATACATCGATGACACCCTCTGGGGAGGATGCCGGTGACAGCGGCTCGTCACCACAGGCTGAAGCCGCACCACTCAAAGAGCTTAGCTGTGATACTTCTTTTTTAAACACCCTATAGGTGGATTCAGATACCGATGCCTGCAAATGGTAGCTCGGCTGATTATTAACAGGTTCTGTACCGACTTTTTTAACATCGGTGAACAGCGGGTTCTTGGTGTATAGTTCTTTCATCTTGTTTTTATCACCCTCAGTGAGTACCACGTTGCTCAGTGCTTCTGTACATGCAGAGGAGACGCCTTCAGAAGTTTTTTCTGGAGTAACGTTAATCCAGACACCTTCATACTTTTTTGCAACTTCTGTGGCGTAGCTTACGTAAACAGTTAGTAGCGGATTTGAACCAGCAGCAGCTTGAAGCGATTTTTCGACGTCTGTAAGTTGCAGATAATATTCACTGTCAACGGCTATAAAATTGCCACCGAGTGTAACGTCTTGCCCTAATATACTGGTTGAAAGTTGTGCCTGGGCAGAGTATGAACCGTCCTGAGAAATTCCAGAAAGATTTAACGTAATTGGTATACCCTTCTGGGCTTCACTTGGCTGATACATCACCGTTATATCACGTTGAAGTGGCGCTGTATCGGTAACGCTCGTAATACTGTTTGAAAGCGCATCAGCCATAATAACCTGTGGTCGATTTTGTAAATAGCTGCTAATTCCCCACCAGCTTAGTGCGACCAGTAGCACTAATCCAAGCGTGCCAACAATATAGAACCTTGGTTGTGTATACCACTTCGTCGATGTCTGGTTGCTTTGTTTCATGGCGTAAAGTACCTATTCAGTTCTGAGTGCTTCAATCGGATCAAGCTTCGACGCCTTACGTGCCGGAAGCAGACCAGCAAGCATTGCAATAATCATCAGTGCACCGACAAGCATGACCATTTGTTCTGGCTTGAACTCAAGTAGACTCACTCCCTCGCCAAGTTCAAGTTGCTTATTAATAAACGGATTAACAAGTGTTCCAAATGCGTAGCCAGCCAGCACACCCATGACGCCACCAATAAAGCCAATCCAGAGTGCCTCAAAAATAAACAGTAGGTTCACACTGCGCCTGCGCATACCGAGCGCCTTCATCAAGCCGATTTCCCTCGTTCGTTCTAGTACAGAAATATACAGCGTATTCACAATACCGAATATTGAAGCAATCACGGTAATTACTGAAAATACGACAATGATTATTTGAAGTGTTGAAATGAAGTTATTAATCAGTTTCTGTAGATCTTTTGAGCTCTTGGATTCAAAACCGAGGTCCTTCAACTCTGCTTGCGCTGCAAGAATATTCTTCTCTTTATCACCATCCTTCACTAATACGATCGCCGTGGAATGACTTCTATACGCGGGCTGTCCGGCATACACAATATCGTGCAGGGCAAGTAGATTCTCATTAGAAGTATACAGCGCAAAGTCCGTGCCGGGCTGCTGAGAAACCGTATTCTTACGCACACCAACAACCGTAAATTCAGTCTCTGTGATGCCTTCGGAACGTGCCTGTGCAGCAGACTGGACAGCACCTGCTGCTGTTTGTTGAAGCAGTGCTTGCACCTCAGCTTCCGTCGGCTGACTCCGTGCTCTAACTGCAACTACAATAGTCTTCCCGACTGCATCTTCGTTCGAGCTAAACCCGAGTGACTTCACGAACGGCTCAGGTAGTATGAGCTGCTTCTTGCCGTCAGCTACGTTGTCGGTTCCCGCGACAACCGTTATGCCTCGTCGTGAGCCTAGCTGCTGGAATGTTGCTATGTATTTACCCTGACCATCGCGCGTTACGTACTCAGGCGAAAGCTGCACGACCGGTGTCACCTCCTGTGTAAAGTCGAGAGCTTCGAGCTGAGCTAAATCATCTTGACTAAGCAACTTTACTGAAGTGATGTTGCCACCATTGCCGGCCACTGTACCAAGAGCTCCAGATTCACTATATTCTTTTGGTGTCGTTTTATCTTCTTCGCCAAAAACTGCTTTATCTTTATAGACATATAGTTCCGCAGGGTCAAAGTTTTCTTGTAAAATTTTATCTACGTATGAACGAGCACCGTTTGATGCTGCAAGGGTGATAATAAGTGTGAAGCCACCGACAGCAATTGCCGTAGCTGTAAGGAATGTTCGCATTTTTGCACTCTTTAGACTACGTCCTGATCGTCTGAGTATATCTGTTAACTTCATTGCACAACCCTTCTGCCGCTAACTGCCACTGTTTTAACTTTTCCCTTGTTCTTGATTTCAGTAATTTTGCCATCTTTAATATTAATCTGTATCTGACAGCGAGATGCCAAATCTGAATCGTGCGTCACGACAATAAGTGTTGCCCCGAGAGTTTTATTAAGTTCCATCAGCTTCTTAATCACCTTCTCGCCTGTTGCGCTATCAAGGTTTCCGGTCGGTTCATCGGCAAAAATAAGTTTTGGTTTGTTTACAATTGAACGTGCGATTGCGAGTCGTTGCTTTTGCCCACCTGAAAGCGTGCTTGCTTTAACATTCATTTTTTCAGTAAGGCCAACTGCCTCGAGTGCCTCTTTAACCATGCCGCTACGACGGCGATAGCCAACCTTAGCAATTTCTAGCGGTAGCATAACGTTCTGATAGCATGTTTGATTCGCTTCAATAAAAAATGCCTGAAATATAAAGCTCATTTCAGTCGCGCGGAATCTGTCGACTGCCTTAGACTTTAACGTCGCAATATTTTTGCCATTTATTGTAACCGAGCCAGTCGTAGCGTGGTCTAAGCCACTCATAACGTGCATCAGCGTAGATTTGCCTGAGCCACTTTTACCAATAATCGCAACTGTTGCTCCATCAGGAATACTAAAATTAATATCATCGAGCGCCGTAAATGCGCTTTCTTTTTTGCCGTACACTTTACTCAGGTTTTTTACCTCAATCACTCCCGCTCCATTCTCTTTATGGTTACCAGTATACCTGATATTTGAAGTAAATACTTAAGATTTAGTTATTTAGTTACGGGCGGAGACTGCCGGCAAAGACTTGCCAAGCGAGCGCTGATTTGGCTACGAGGCTGAGAATAATGTAAGTTCGTTCACCGTATAGATAATCTCCCCACTTGCCTGTCTTCTTGTACTGAAGCCACATGTTGACTGCAAAACTATTGAAGAACACAAATATACTTACGTAGATCCAGTAGACGAATGTTGGTACGCTTCCTGCACCGTAGTTCTCTGCACCGAGTACGTAAATAAGGAACACAACCCATGGAATAATACCGAGCCCACAACCGATCCAAAAGCTAACCCAATTAGTCTTTTTGGTAGTCTGGTTCCACAGCTCCATCACAAGGCCCATTAAGTTCATACCTGCAACAAGTGCGAAGATCATGATTAAGCTAGAAAGATCATAAATACCACTGAGGAATGCGATTCCAACCATCATTGTGCTGGCTGAAAGTGAATACTCAATCCAGCGTGCTTTATTAATACCCTTCTTAAGGTCGCTGAGGTACTGCTTTTTATAGACAGTTGCAATAATAAAGTGTGCAATTGCAGACATAAATAAGAATGCCACTGTAAGTAAGCCCAGTGATACCGTAAATATCTCTTTTGTTGCCGGCACAAGTTGCTGGTCGCCAGTTATGGTCAGGAAGTTTGTTACTACAGGAAATCGGACATCTGTCAGCAAAGAAGTCATAATAACTGCTTGCACTAAATGCAGTGTACCTGCAATTAGGTTAAACTTTACAAGATACTCATCTGAAAAGGCTCTTTTTTTACGTCGCAAAAACTTAAACATCTACACTCCTTAATTAGTTACACCCATCATAAGCAATTTTCGGTGACTAGTAAATAATTACTTTCAAGTTAAAGCGTAATATCTGGGTAGATACTTCGGGTAACATCATCGATGTCAGCACGGAGTTGTGGGAACGGAACGCCTTCGCGGGCAGTCACACCTTCAAAAATCCAGAAGACTCTCTCGCTATAGCCCCATCCACAAGCTGGCGGCATGCCGTACTCTAACATCTCTACATAATCTATATCGAGCATCATGGCTTCTTCATCACCACTATCACGCATATTCTGCTGCTCTACAAAACGGTTCAGTTGATCTATCGGGTCATTTAACTCTGAGAATCCGTTACCAAGCTCTGATCCTGCAATAACTGGCTGAAAGCGCTGGGCAGTATTTGGATCATCCGGATTACTTTTTGAAAGTGGGCTTATGAATAGTGGCGTATTTACTAGCCAGATCGGACCAGTGACATCTTTTCTAATGTTCTTC
Source organism: Saccharimonadales bacterium (SeqCode) (assembly GCA_041738725.1). Lineage (GTDB taxonomy): Bacteria > Patescibacteriota > Saccharimonadia > Saccharimonadales > UBA7683 > JAGOUG01. The sequence goes on along the minus strand of JBGSPG010000033.1, from coordinate 7,292 downwards.
CAAAGCTTATCAATGCCTCGAGCGATATTTTCAGTCTTCTCGACTTCTAGTTTGTGATTGTTAAGTGCAGCTTTTACCTGATCTATGGTGCAATTATATACATCAATATCATAGTGTTTGTTTATAACTTCTGCGTAATCCCACTCTTCCCACTCACCGCTAATATCAACGTCAAATTCACCGAGTTTAAACTTGGTAGTGCCGAATGTTTTTTCAAGTACATATTTGTACATATCAGTCATAAATTTCATGCCGTCACGCCAGTCAGCATAGGCCCAGTACCATTCCATTGCTACGTGTTCTGGTAAGTGTTCATCTGAGTAATTTTCGTTTCTAAAGCGTGGACCAATATCAAAAACTTTTTCAAAACCTGCGCCAATCAGACGTTTGAGTGGTAGTTCGTGAGAGATACGAAGGTAAAAATCTTGGTCGAGTGCATCCATATGCGTTACAAATGGGTTCGCATCAGCTCCACCGGTTGTATGTTCGAGCACTGGAACATTAACCTCTACAAACTGATTCTTTAGTAAAAAGTCGCGTGTCGCCTGCCAGAATGTTGAACGGCGCACAAAGCGCTGGCGAACATCTTCATTTACGTTCATATCAACATAACGGCGACGCATGCGTTCTTCTTTATTCGTAAAACCATCTTGCGCAGTTGGCATTGACCGAAGTGATTTTGTAAGTAGTCTCAGTGTACTAACTTCAATAGATATCTCACCAGTTTTACTTTTTATGACATTTCCTGAAGCTTCAATAAAGTCACCCGGATCGAGTAGATTAAGCTGGTCCATTGTGAGTTCACTATTTGAAGGATCTGCCTCAGAGACGTTACCGTCTTTAAAAAATAGCTGAACTACGCCCGATACATCTTTAAGTACAATAAACGCCAGCTTACCGAATTTTCTAATACCTGTAATTCTACCCGCCACAGTCGCTGGTGTACCTTCGAGAGTATCGAAAGAGTCAATTATTTCTTTCGTTTTATGTGTACGATGCGCCTGTGCAGGGTACGGATTAATACCGAGTGCTATTAGTTCATCTAATTTTCTGAGTCGCTCATCGCGAAGTTCTTTCAAATTTGCCATATGTCTCCTATTCTATCATTGGTTTATTGTTTTTTGGGCAAATACCCCAAGAAATACTGATTCTTGTGTGTCATCGCCTTCCAAAAAATATGGAAGTACCGACCATTCATCCCACTCCTCTGGCGAACCAAAGTATGTGTGCAGTGCATCGAATGCATCGAATGCAAATTCTTTGAGCAGTGCATTATGTGTACCAACATCATTTATTGATGGCAGTCGAATTGGCAGTGAAAGTTCTATACTGTGCAGTTTCTGCGCATCAGCTTCAGCCAACTGTTTGGTTGTTGTTATTATTTGTTCAGTGTCCCAACTAAGCACTTCGTACATCGACTGGCGGATCATCTGATCGTTAAGCATACTACGCGGTATCGGCTCAGACACTCTTTTTTCTGACCGCAAGCCGATACTCTGTTTGTTCTGACTCTGTGATTTTTCTGTGTTTCTCCAGATAGCTATGCCCCGTACTGGATGCTCGGAGGCTTGTTGTAGTATTACTGGACCGATCTCGTCATCAACCAGAATCTTACCCCTAGCCTCATTAGTAAAGAGCTGGAGATCACTAGCACCATTTAGGCCGAGCGCCATAAAGACCACCCTCTGACCGAGTGCACGTCGTCGGCTATCTTCAGCAAGTGCAGCCTCAAAATCAAGTCTTGCTACTACTTCTTGCTGAACACAAAGATCAGATTGTCGCTCGTCCATTAGTTCTGTTTCTATACGTTCCACATTATTTCCTATAAATTAAAAACTCCCCGGCTTTTTGTCGTAGTGCCAGGGAGTTTATAAAGTATCAAAAGATGCTTCAGGCGCTACGACCGAAGCTTTGTCTTTGCAATGTTACTTTGAACTCTATTCATAATGTTATATTTATATCACTTATGTTACTTGTTTGTCAACCTATGTTAACAAGCCGTCATTCTGAACTTGATTCAGAATCTAAAAACCATGGATCCTGAATCAAGTTCAGGATGACAAGGCAATCGAATGTTGGTAACTACTTAATTTCTTGAATTTCGACAGTAGTCTTCCCGGCTGGAAGGTCTATTTCTACTTTGTCGCCTACTTTTTTACCCATAAGTGCTCTACCAATTGGTGACTCGTCTGAAATCTTAGCCTCAAGTGGGTTTGCCTCTACAGAATCAACTATGTTGTAAGTTACCATTTTTCGGCCGTTCTTAACGGTAACTGCGTTTCCAATACCAACGCTTGAGTTAGTGCTGCGTTTTACGATTTCTGCATTCGCAAGTATATGTTCAATCTCAGAGATTCTATAATCAACACGCTCTTGATCTTCTTTAGCGGCATGATACTCAGCATTCTCACTTAAGTCACCCTGATCTCGCGCCGTTCGAATAGCATCAATAACGTCAACAAGCTTGGCCTTTAACTCTGCAAGTTCGGACTGTAGCTCTGTAACACCTGCTTTAGTTAGTTGAAATTCTTTTTTCATAATAATACCTTTAAGTTCCTTCGTGATGGTAAAAAATAAATACGCCTTTGACGTATTTGCCTCTACAGGCCTATGTTCACCGTGCACAGATTGTATCACCCTCAAATGGCTTTGTAAACGGCAATTTCACTACATTTTGTGCATTAATGCAAGTAGGTACGCTATAGGTAGCGTACCTACGCTACCTATAGTGCTACGTCTAGGAGTCTAAATAGCTCATTTTTTGTGATCATATCTGCAGAATCTGATTTTCTGGCTTTATATTCTAATGTGTCCGAGGCAACGGTTTTAGTACTAATAACAACACGGTGTGGGATACCCATTAAATCAGCATCTCCAAACTTCTGACCAGGTCTAACATCTCGGTCATCATACAGTACCTCAACCCCAGCAGCCTGAAGTTCAGCGTACAATGCATCAGCTACACTAACCACAGCCTCGTCATCACCAAGTCGCGCTAAGTAAACTCGTGCGGGTGCAATATTTTCTGGCCACACCATACCCTTTTCATCTGCGAATTTTTCAACAATGACACCCATTACTCGCGTAATCCCTATTCCGTATGAGGCAAGATAGATTGGCTGTTGGTTACCTTCGTTATCGGTAAACTTAATGTTCATCTTTTCAGATTTGTCTGTACCAAATTTAAAGATATTTCCAACCTCTGCGCTCTTCACCTGTTTAAGGTCTTCTCTTACGACACCAAGCTCTTTTGTGGCGTCCTCAAGAACTTCTTCATTGACCGCAGTCTTTTTGTCATCACTAATATATAGAATGTCTTCACCTGCATCGCAGACGGTCTGAAATTCGTGGCTATACTTCGTAAAGGCTCCGCCTGCTGCAAACGTTAAGAAGGTCTCATCACCTATTCCGAGACGCTTATAAATACGGATATATGCGTCTGTTACCTTTTGATAATACGCATCCATATCCGCCTCAGTAGCGTGGAGCGAGTACATGTCCTTCATAACAAATTCTCGGCCCCGCATAATACCACTCTTGGCACGCAGCTCGTTCCGAAGTTTCGTTTGAAACTGATAGACGCTACAAGGAAGATCTTTATAGCTTTTTACAAACTGTGCCATCATTTCCATAATCGCTTCTTCGTGAGACCATGCGAAACCAATCTCGGTGCCATCTTTAAGTTCTGATTTGAACCACACATCAACAGCCTCGTCATCCCATCGTGAAGTCTTTTCCCATGTTTCTTTCGGTTGAAGATTTGTCATAATGAGCTCTTGGCCATCAATTGCATTCATCTCTTCGCGAACAATAGATTTAATGTTCTCTAGCACCCGAAAACCGAGTGGCGTGTACGCATATACACCAGCCATAACTTTGTACACAAACCCCGCTCTAATTAGTAGTTGGGCATTTTTAGCCACCTCATCTGCAGGTGCGTCTTTAAGTGTTTTTGTAAATAGTTGTGATAGTTTCATGAATTCTCCGTTTTCTCTATTGTACCCTAAAATGAGTACCTATCTTACCTTCAAGTGCTCGTGCAATGACGTTTGGTTCTTTACCATCAGCAATATACGTTTCTACCCCTGATTCTCGAGCAATAGTTGCTGCTCGTATTTTTGTGATCATGCCTCCTCGTGAAGCATTATTATTTGAGTCTCCAGCAAAAATGGCTACGTCTTCAATTCTATCAACTACCTTTATAAGTGATGACTCGTCATCTTTATTAGTACGAAGCCCATTGATATCAGTAAGTAATACTAATGTGACCATCTTGCCAAAATCTAATTTTGCAATTTCGACAGCGAGCGTTGCTGCGAGTGTATCGTTGTCTCCAAATTCGATTTCTTCATGCGTGATAACGTCATTTTCGTTTACGAGTACAATATCACCTTGAGTCAATGCGTATTGTATTACGTGCAAGGCCTCGTCCCGAGTTGACTGGCCTCCGCCAAGCTCACGGCGTGTCAGAAGTGTTGAAAACACAATCGTATCACCAAATGCTTCATCCCATGCAGTAGCAACTTTAGGCCAGCCTATTCCTGCATGTCGTTGCTGCCCAACCATACTCCCTGCACGCTCTATAGAGCCGTCAGTGACCATACCTGCGGTAATTGCACCCGAAGAGACGAGCACAATACCGTAACCCTGTGCAATATATGCCTGTAGTTGATCTGCAATAGAATTAAATACACTCAAACTCAACTCTTCAATGCTTCCGCTTTTTTGAATTAACGTATTGGTGCCAACTTTTACAACTAATATATTTTTGTTCTGATCATACATAATACTTCCATTCTAGCAGCCAGAACTTTGTGTATACACACTACACAACCGGGGCTTCTGGTCTGCTAGATGTTAGATTTAAATTAATTTCGAAGATGCCCCAGTTGCTAGATGGGTCGCGGTAGAGGTAATGTTGAATACATATACGAAATCATAATAGTACTATTAAACCACCATTAGTATTATAAAACAAACAAGATTACGAAGGCGACGCTATTTTTTACTGCGTGTAGAATTACTGCAGGTATAATGCTACCTGATTTTTCGGTGAGGTATCCAAGTATTAAACCGAGTGCGAATGTATCAAGTGCAATGTTCCATTGCCCGTGCGCAGCCGCAAATAACCCACTTGATACTAGTAATGCCGCAGAGAACGGTAACCGTGCACGTAAGCCCTTAGATAACAGCCCCCGAAACAGTATTTCTTCAAAAATTGGAGTGAGAACTACTAGAGTAAGGAAGCCGAGGATCATCATTCCTATAGGTTGTGCGCCTGAAATTCCAATGTCTTGCGCCTGGTTCACGTCAAACCCTGACACAAACATCGTAGCAAGCGCAATCAATGCCGAGCTCAGTAGTAAATATGCCACTGCAGAAATGAGGAGCAATTTAAGCCATCCCCGCCTTGGCTTTCTGATCCCGATTGAGTGCCAGTTATAACCAGTAAGCTGCAGCAATACAGATATACACACACCAAGTGTAATTACTGATACGCCCATAATGACGAACAGCTGAGCCGTTTCGCTTGCCCCACTCACTGTGACTTCACCAGCAAGTGCTCCCATAAGCTGTGCAAATATAAGTAACGCAAATGATCCAAACAATACTGCGACCGGATTCGTAGCCATGTGACGAATATATTTTTGTAATGCGGTATTCATAGCTAGAAGAATCGACGTACGTCAACAACTGTAATTAGTGCTGCGAGCGCAAGTAGTACGAGCATACCGGTACCGTGGATTTTTTCTTCCATGTCTTTAGTAAGCGGCCTGCGCATAGCGCGGAACAAGCCCATCACAAACAATCGGCCACCATCGAGTGCCGGAATAGGAAGGCTATTCATAACGGCTAGCGATACAGAAATAACACCGATTAAGAACAGCACGAACACGAGCCCTTGATCTGCAAGATCTTTTAGCACCACAACGATGCCAACCGGACCAGTCACACTTGCGCTTGCTTTTGCGCCTTGCCCAGTGAAGAGGTTCATTAGTGCCCCACCTATGCCCTTAAATGTTTCGACAGTGAATTGAATAGTGGTGCCTATTCCAACAACCAATGCTGACCACGTAGATCGTACAAGCGTGCGCTCTGCCGGTGCAACACCGAAGTTACCATTCGTAGCGTCATTACGGAGCGTCACCGTCTTTGTTACCAACACATCATCTTGATAGTACGTAACGGTAACTTCTTTACCACCAAACTTTGTGGTGGTATCTCGAAGCTGCTGACTACTAGTAATTTGCTGGCCTGCAATACTCTCTATTTTGTCACCCTGTGCGAGTCCAGTCTTCTGTGCTGGTGAACCCTCTTCTACAAATCCAGCAAAAACTTCTTGCTGAGTGACGCGTGCATCGCTTGCAACCGTAAATTGATTCTCTACAAGTTGCGGCATACCAACAAACGCAAGAATCGTGAATATGACCACTGCCGTAAGCCAGTTCATAAGCACACCGGCACCAATAATAAGTACTTTCTGGTAAAACCGAGCCGCACCAAAGCTTCCTTTTTCAGTCGCAGCATCATGCTCACCTTTTAGTTTTACGAAACCACCAAGCGGGAGCCAGTTAAGTGTGTAGGTTGTGCCATCTTTTTTAGTAAGTACCTTTGCGCGCGGCGGAAAACCAATGCCAAATTCTTCTACCTCAACACCGTTACGCTTCGCGGCAATAAGATGCCCGTATTCGTGCACAACTACAAGCAGCACAAATAATACTAGTCCAAGCGCTAATAACATTAGTTTCCTCCGAATCTTCGGTTACGATTTGTAAATTCTTCAAGTGCCACTTCAAGTTCCTTCACACCAAAGGCCGGCCAGTGTTTTTCTTCAAAGTAGAGCTCGGCATACCGCATGCGCCACAGCATAAAATTACTAATTCGCTGTTCGCCACTTGTTCTAATCATAAAATCTACATCTGGAACTTCCGGGTGGTACAAGTAACTACTGATTTTAGCGTCGTCAACGTCATCTGGCTCGACTCCATCAGCTAACATCCGCTTGATGGCGTCTGAAATTTCTCGAGTACCACCATAGTTAAAACAAAGTGCTAGAACACCACCTGTGTTTTCTTTCGAATCTGCTTCTGCGCTCCGCCATGCCTCGATCAACTTAGGAGGTACTTTGTCGTCTACGCCAAGAACAACAATTTTGATATTTTCTTTTATGAGCTTTTTCGAATCTTTAACGGCAATTGTCATTGCAAGACTCATTAGGTAGTCTACTTCTTCTTTTGTTCTGTCCCAGTTTTCAGTAGAAAAGATATAGGCAGACACATATTTGACGCCCT
>JBGSPG010000080.1:0-4587 GCA_041738725.1 Saccharimonadales bacterium (SeqCode) | reverse complement strand
CGGATCACACTTAACACTCATTTGTACTGGATCTTTACCTTCTTGAATAATCGCAAACATCTTACCGGTGTCTTTTGAACCAACTTTATACACGGCAACACCTTCACCAAATGGGTAGTCTAGCCAGCTGGCCGGCTTGCTCAGTAAATAATCTTCGAGTTGTTTATGATCCATAATAATAAAGTATACACGTTTCTGTCATCTCGAGCCTGTCGAGATGACAAATATATGATGGGTGTGTTTTGCTTAGTGTTTGAGTTTTTCTAGGTAGAACTGAAGCTCGGCAATTGAAGCTTGGATATCATCGAATGCTCGGTGAACATCTTTTTTGGTGTATTCCATACGGTGCTTACCCTGCATCCAGATTTTAAAACTGCTGACATCGAGCATTCGGTAGTGAAGACGTAAATCAAAACCAGGCCACCAACGTTCAATAAATTTACGGTCGTTATGAATTGAGTTACCGGCAAGAATTGCTGGTTCACCACCAAAGTGTTCTTCAACAAGCTTTATTAACTCATTTTCAACCTGTTTTGACGTTGGTGCGCTCGAAACATTCTTTAAAAAATCATCACGATTCTCAGGGTAACTCTTCCACCAAATATTAGCCTGCATACGCGCCTCAACCACGGTTTTTACCTGTCGAACACGTGATTCGTAGGTAGCAATGGTATTAAAATCAAAATCGGTAATTTCAGCGGCGACTTCTAAAATAACGTCTTTTTGTGGATCGAGTCCCGTCATTTCTAGATCTACCCACAGTATTTTTTTAGGAATTAGTTTTTTAAAGTCACTCACCTACTTCTTCCTCTCGTGCATCAAATCTTCAAACCATTCGCGCACTTTTGTGCCAACATCTTCAGAAACTGTAAGTCTAATTACTCGATATTTCTTTTGATCTGTAGTGATTACTAAATAACCTGGTTGTTTCGCTTTTAGGTACCAGAACTCCCAACCAGCCTTTCGGTAAATCGAACCGGCATAAAACATCTTTGGTACACCGGTACCAGGTGCACGCCATCCGTTTAGGCGTGAACGGTTAACGGTGCCCGTCATCCATTCAACATTACTAATCGTATCTGCAGCAACTGTTAGCTGTTTTTTAACAGCCCAAATCTTCTCTTTCCCTTCAAGTACTACGCTCAGGGTATCTTCGGTGAGGTTTATCTTCATAAGTATGTATCAGTATACTACCGTTTCGGGCCTGAACTCAATTTGTAGATACATTTAGTGTTCAGTTTTATCAGCTGGGTTAAAACCGAGGCAAACCGAGTTAATACAGTAGTGTTTTCCGTTTGGAGATGATTCATCGTCAAAAACATGCCCTAAGTGGCCACCACACTGCGTGCACACCACCTCTGTTCTATGCATACCAAGTTCGGTATCAGGCTTATATTCAACCGAGCCTTCAATGCTTTTTGAAAAACTCGGCCAACCCAGTAGGCCTGGTGTAGTTGAATCATATTTTGAACCACTCTTAAAAATCTCTGCTCCGCATGCCGCGCAGCTGTACGCCCCTTCTTCTTTGGAGTACACAAACTCACCAGAATACGGAGCTTCGGTCCCCTTTTGCCGCAAAACTCTATACTGCTCATCTGTTAAATGTTCTCTCCACTCTGAATCAGTTTTGTGCATTTTTGCCATAGATCTACTTCTTACTATCAAGTTTATCGAGTTTTAAGCCCATCACGACAAAATAAACCACTAAACACACTGCAATAAATACGATCAGTGAATATGCTAGTTGTCCCAGCGCAAATGTTGCGCTACGACCCCATATTGTAACTGACCACACGGCCGCCTGTAGCCCATCTGGATTACCAATAATCAATCCAACAAGTGGGTCAATAATTGCGCTAACGATATTCTATACCAGTAATGTCGCTTGTGTTCCTATTGCAAGCCCCACAGCAAGCCCTACAACACCCTGTGTACGTACAAATTCCATAAAACCCTGTAACTGCTTTGACATACTATCCTCCTATCACTTACTAGTATACAAAAACAGGCCCATTTATGGGGCCTGTTTTATCACTAATAGGTGTCGCTACTTAACGACAGCGATCTGCTGAGTCATGTACGCCGTAACCTCGGGTCTCAGCGTACCAGTACCGGGTTGTAGAATCCACTGGTCTGCACTATGTGCACCTACTGGTAGATTCGTGAATATGTCGTCACCAAACTTAGCCCGTACTGCCTGCCAAACCTGCGATTCTTGGGTTGGAGTTAGGTTATGGCCGTGTTCTAGAGCAAATGGATGGATCACGTCGCGGATAATACCGCCGCCGTGACCGATCGCGAATGTCTCACCGCTAAGACCGAAGGCTTCTGGTAAGTCAACGGTGAGGTCGATGCCGCCACCACTTACAGCAGGTGCGTTTTCAAGATGATGCGCAAGCGATAATGCGTCAGCAACTCGTTGATTTAGAGCATCACCGGTTAGACCAGTCTCGGTTTTAATGTGAGCAACGCTGTTTAAGAACTTGTCAAACTGTTCTGGGTTATCAAGAATTTTCTGACGCATATCAGCGCCAACACCAGCATCTTTAAGAATCTGGTCAGGGGTCTGTCCAGTGGTCGCGGCCTCATGACCAGCGCCACTACCTGATCCAGGCCAGTGAATATGGTCTGCGGCCAAAGCACCAACAACTGCGGCAGAGCCGGCAACTGCAGTTGAGATGGCTACACGCTTTACGTTACCCTTAATGTCCTTGGTGATACGGTTGTCAACAGAGTTTTGGATGTTTCTTGCGGCAAATGTTGCAAGCTCGGCAGTATCTGTACCACTAATCCCACGAGACTCCTCAATGAGTTGGTCGCGAAGCGCAGCCGAATCCGCAGTGCCGCGTTGTTCAAACTCCCTATGGAGTCGTGCACGGCCAGCCACACCAGCGGTGAGCATAGATTTACCAGCTCGAAGTCCGACAAGTGCACCAAAGCCGACTCCCGGTACGGCAGCAAGTAGGCCATATTTAACAAACTTACCAAGTGCATATCCAGTCGTGACACCGACAGCAAGGTTGATTCCAACCATACGCTTGGTAGTTTTACTGTACCAACGTACAAATTTGCCCATTCTAGAGTTATCCTCGGCCATTGCATCTGCCTCAGCCTGGGTAAAAGCTGCTCGCTCAGCAAGAGTACCAGCCACAACTTGCACTTTAATCTCATCATCTGCTACGCCCGAGGCACGTAGTGCATCAACAGACATGGCACCAATCTCAAGCTGCGCCTGGTTATATGCAGCTTGTGCGGCATCATACTCATCAGACAGCGCCTTAGCTTTTTTAGAGGCACCCTTAGACAACAGCGCCCGACGCTTAATACTAATCGCAGCAAGTGCAGATCGTGATGTCTGTAAGTTACCAGCAAGTCGCACAACTTCTGCATCATCATGGAGCGGCGTTAGGTCCTCTGGAACAGGTGGATCTGCTGGATCGTCGTCAATATCCTCCTCACGCTCTAATACAAGGAGTTCATGCCATAGTCTACGCTGCCCAGATGTCTCTGGCTGATCATAATCGCCATCAGCGTTCTGTACACCTGCACGCCATTCACTATCAGACATATTAAGTATTGAGTAACGCTTAACAAGGTCAACGCAGCCATCAAAAAGTTCTTCGTTGTCTTCTCGACTAAGGTGATCAGCAACATATAGTTCGGCAGCCTCATCGATCTCGTTTTTTAGTTGTTCCTGTGCTACATCACGCAACTCAATGCCTCGATCAAACACCTCAGAGACTTCAAGCCCTGCAAGTGCTTCAGCTCCAGCTTCTACTATTGCAAGTTCCTGTGCACGGCGAACCGTCTCAATTTCTTCTATTGAAACGAACCGTAGATTCTCTGGGATAGAGGGGGTCCTTACGTATTCCATGTATCATACTATAGCACATGATCGATAATATTGCAATAGTATTTATAATGTTTGTGCTTTATTCAGTACTATGTGTTATAACCATTGACATATTCGGCAATAGGTGCTATACTCTTTTCATTGCTGGAGGATCCAACATATCCACCAGCGGGTAGCTTTACAACACAATAAACTCTGATTAGATTCTACGAGATTGGCTAAGCCCAAGCGTAGCGAAAGTGTATTGCATGTTTATTCTTTTAACATACCTGTACTCTTTCGCTGCGCTTGAGCATAAATAATGCCAGCGCAGAAAAGCTGCTCAACACACTTAACGGTATGTATGAGCACACGTTTTTAAGCAAAGATTAATCAGCACATGTAATGGGTCTGGAACAGAGTAATCACTTGTTGATTACTGCGCTCCAGACCCATAAACCGAAAGGTAGATGGTGATGGACAGCAGGGGTCTCCCCCTCAGGGCCCGTCGTGGGCCACTCACGTGAGTAAACCCAAATTGGCGCGTAAGAAACGCCACCGACCCGCCCCAGATGGGCAGGAGAAACCAACATGGACATCATCAACGACACCGACGCCCCGCTCGCCGCCTCTTCCGAGGCTGCGGACGTGTCCCGCATCCGCGAGTCCTTCGGCAACCTGACGAAGGCTGCCAAGAACCTCGCGAACAAGGACACCGTCGAGGCCGACGACAAGGTCAGCATCCTGGACCAGGC
>JBGSPG010000079.1:0-4048 GCA_041738725.1 Saccharimonadales bacterium (SeqCode) | reverse complement strand
GAAGTTCTAAACTCAGTTCATAACTACCGACGGGTAATACAAAGCGGCCTGGTGATTGACTGTCTTCTAAGGTACCGTTGATATATATCTGAGCAGCCTCGGGCTTATTGTCTACAAGTAGCAGACCATTTTGTACAACGTTGCCACTCTTAGAATCAAATCTATAACCAAGCGCTACATACAGTAAAAGAATAGTTGTGACGACTGAAAGTAAAATTGTGATACCATACGCCAATATCCGCAGGGCAACAGTTCGGTTCGTTTTAATATTTACTCTATGCACTCATCTATCATACCACTTGCGCTTGTCTAATTTCAGGGTTACTATTATAGGCAGCATTATAGAAGCATAAACGCTTTTTGCAGGAGTATATGAAAGCAACCAACACGATCAATATAAATGGTAAAACGTATGACGCCCGAACTGGCGAACTTGTTTCTGCACCATCGACTCACAAAAAAGAGACTCCTGCAGTAAAGTCAGTGAAGCCATCAGCAGATGTTGCCCCTAAGCAAAAAACGTCACAGATTCAAAAAAGAGGTAACGGATTTGTAGATGGACTTGCACGCCACCCTCAGAGTAAACAGAAGACCGTATCTGTCACAAAGAAAATCCCGAGTGAACAGAAGACGGTAAAACCTGTTCCGGCTCAAGCTAAAAAACCGACTATCGCACACACAACAAAGCCAGCCCACAGGTCACTGAGTAAGTCTGGTACACTCAACAGATCTGGTGTAAAGAAGCCTACGATTGCCGTACCAGATTCAGTCGTATCAAAGAAAACCGAGAAGAAGTCTTCAGCCATATCTCCCCAGCGGCTTCAGCGTGCCCATGAAGTGCCACGCTCGACTGCTATTTCTCGCTTCAGTACCAGCGCTACTGAAAGCAAAGCCGTAATTACACAACCAACACATCAGACTGCACCACTAGCCAAGTCGGAGACGATAGCACCCAATGTATCAATCGCTAACATTTCTAAGTCGGCTCAAAAAGTGCAAGCAGCTCAGCATTCTAAACTTGTTAAACATCAGTTAATTACTGAAAGCCTCGCTTCTGTACATAAGAACCCTTCACACTCCACGCATAAAAGCCGCAGGCAAAGTGAGTCTCGTATATTCCATTTTGCGGTCGCAGGCCTGACCGCATTAGTACTTGTAGGCTACGTTGCATATCTTAATGTTCCTTCACTTTCTATGAAGTTTGCCTCAAGCAGAGCCGGATTTGCGGCAACTATGCCTTCTGAAACTCCCGCAGGATATGGTCTGAGTGGGCCAATTGCCTATAGCCCCGGTCAGGTAGTAATTAATTTTGGCTCAAACACAGATGACCGACGCTTTAGTGTTCGTCAGCAACCTACCACCTGGGATTCAGCCTCACTAAAAGAGAACTATGTTGCAAAAAACAGCACCGTTGAACCACTTACATACCAAGATCGCGGTCTGACTATTTACATATTCAACGGCGGTGACGCTGCCTGGGTGAACGGTGGCAAGTTCTACAGCATTAAAGCAGAAAATTCTCAACTCGACACCAAGCAAATCCTCGAACTCGCCACAAGTATGTAGCTACCGGCCCCGACAGAAATATTCTCATCTGATGATGTATACTAATTAGCATGACTAAAACTGTACGAACTCGATTTGCCCCAAGCCCAACCGGCTTTCTACATGTTGGTGGTATTCGGACCGCTTTGTTTGCATGGCTTGTAGCCCGCCAAGCAAATGGAACATTTATTCTTCGGCTTGAAGATACAGACAAGAAGAGGGAAGTTGAAGGCTCTGCCGAACACCTAATAGAGAGCCTTAAAACTCTCGGGCTTGAGTACGATGAGGGTCCAGATAAGCCGGGTGAGTTTGGACCATACAAGCAATCTGAGCGCCTCGATATATATAGAGAATGGGCCCAGAAGCTTATAGACGCCGGACGAGCCTATGCCGACCCATATTCACCAGCTGAAGTGCAGGCTTTTCGTGAAGAAGCTCAAAAGAACAAAAAACCGTACCTATACCGCAACCACAGGCCAGAAAACCCTCCTGTATGGGACGGCACTCAGCCTCTTCGACTAAAATCTGATCCTAAAGATTACACTTGGCAAGATGCAGTTATGGGCGAGTTATCGACCGGACCAGAAGTGATAGATGATCTCATCTTAGTGAAGTCAGACGGTTACCCAACCTATAACTTCGCCCACATCGTTGATGATGCGCTCATGGGAATCACTCATGTTATTAGGGGTCAAGAGTTCATTTCAAGCACGCCGAACTTTCTAAACATTTATGAGGCACTTGGTATTGAAAAACCAATTCTTGCCACAATGCCTCATATCCTCAATGAAAACGGTAACAAAAAACTCGGCAAACGAGATGGCGCAAAGGATGTACTAGATTACATCAAAGATGGCTACTTACCCGAGGCGCTTGTGAGCTTTATTGCCACACTAGGCTGGAACGACGGCACCGAACAAGAGGTATTTAGTAAAGATGAGTTAATAGAAAAATTTAGCCTCAGCAGAGTAGGGAAGAGCGGTGCTCACTTTGATGAACGCAGACTTAACTGGGTAAATGGGCAGTTTATTCGCGGTTTAAGCCTAGATACACTCTATGAACTCTCTAAGCCATATCTTCCTGCCGAAGCGGCCGAATCTGAAGAGTCCTACAACAAGCAGGTAATTGGACTCATCCAAGAGCGCCTTAAATATCTCGGTGAAATTCCAGAATTAACCCAATTCTTTTATACAGATTTACCTGTTAATCTCGATCTCATTACGGGAAATAAACAGCTCAAAAAACGCGAACTCTCCGAGCTCAGGGCGCTATTAGAAAAGTCTCAAGCAGTATTAGAACTAAGTGATTTTTCAGCTGAAGACATCCAGAAAAGACTCAACAATTTACTTGAAGAAACAGATGAAAAGCCAGGTGTACTATTTAGTATTATCAGAATAGCAACAACCTGGTCACCAGCCAGCCCAGCTCTTGCCGATACACTCGCAGTACTTGGAAAAGACAGAGTACTTTCGCGGATGCAACAGTCAATCAATACACTATAGCAGCAATACTGATGAAACCGAGCCAACTAATAGACCTGTTCCAAAAAAGCCGTTCTGACGATGAAATCGCAATCATAGAAGGGGTGCAAGCACTCAAACATGCGGTGCGTTTTGGTGCCGATATCGATATGTATATCACATGTGATATCGTCATGCTATCTGAACTGCTTGCAGAATTAGCAGATGATGTTAAGGATGTAATTTTGGAGAAGGTGATAGAAGTAGACAAAGAAACCTTCAAGAAGCTAAGTCCTCGACCACACCGCACAAATGTCATCGCGCTTGCGAAACGTGCCCCGTATACACCTGCAGATATTGATGCGGCAAAACCCATAGTACTGCTTGAGGAACCCCGTGATTTAGAGAATATTGGTGCAGTTATAAGGGTTGCTGCTGCAGCAGATGCTGGTGCGGTTGTAATTACTGGCCCGCTCGACATCTGGAACCCGGCCATCATCCGCGGCGCAGCCGGCCTTCACTGGGCACTGCCGGTACTGAGCGTCACCCCTGTGTCATTCCTACGTAGACAGGAATCTAGACAGGTCATCTCACTTGACCCAACAGGAGAAAACATCGATCAGATTAAGGTGTCTCGAGACGCAGTTCTTGTATTTGGCACAGAGCGACATGGCATTAGTAAGCAGTTACTTGCACAGTCTGACAAAATAGTCCGTTTGCCGATGCGCGAAGGGGTGAGCAGTCTGAATCTTGCTTCTAGCGTGGCTGCTACCTTGTACCAGATATAACCATCTGGTACCATAAGCAGTATGGATCACGAAAAAAATAAAAACACTGAGTCGTTTAATCAGTATGAAAACTACAGCCCTGGCCACGCAGTAACACCAGATATTAAAAAGGTACGATTCCAAAAAACTAACAACTGGCTCCATTCCCACAGAATATTTGTGCTGATCGCAGTAGTCCTACTTGCACTAGGCATAGGTGGATCATACATTTACGGCATAAATAACCTGGTATTCTACAGTTCAACTGGTGATCCA
>JBGSPG010000069.1:0-8832 GCA_041738725.1 Saccharimonadales bacterium (SeqCode) | reverse complement strand
GGAGCGACTGATGTAGATTTTCGCCACAATATCGTTGGCGTAACGCTTGATGGCACTACAGCGGTGCCCGGCGGAGGCAGGGCTGTCGTGATAGCCGGCAATACTCCTGCTGAGGAGATCAGAATTTCTGATAATCTACTCTACAGTTCCACTGTCGGCATAGATTTCCAAAGATCTATGACGGACACCATTATAGCTAACAATACAATTGGGTTAAACAAAATAGGGACATCTGCTTTCGTAGGTGCGGGTACCGCGCTCAATATAAATAATGGGTCAGGTGTTACGATCAACAACAACTACTTGGCAGCTACACAACAAGTGGCAACAATTAATGCCCTTAGCGAACTCGACGATGTCGTAATCAGCGATAATAAAATAAATGTGACAGCAGATGGCTTAGCTCGAATAGAGGGAGTTGGTGGCGGTAATGATGGGATTTATACTGCAGATCAAAACGGAGCTAGCTTTGACGATAATTGGTTAATCACTGGTAATCATATATACAGTAACCGGGTTACTCTGCATCTTAACAGTATGAATGATCTTGTAGTGAGGTCAAACACTATTGGTATGGACCCGTCTAGAACAACCTGTTTCGATAATGTGGGTCGATCAGTTATCGTACGTAGTCAACATGTTATGGTTGGCGGAACTGATCCAGCAGATGCAAATGCCATATGTGGTGAAGATTTAGCAGCCTTTGAGAATAATACAAATACTACGCTATCAGCACTTGGCAATACATTACTGTCGACTTCATGGCCTGTCTTTGGTGGCAGTAGTTATAAGCCAACAATTGTTGCTCTCAACGAAGGAGCCACTTCGACAGATATTACCTTCAGGATGGATGCTCCTGCTGGAGAATATCGTATAGAGTTTTTTGAAAATGACGCTCTTCTAAATGCAGGCAATTACCCGACTGCAAAAACATTTGTGGGCTTTGTTGATGTTACTTCTTCTGGCAGCGGTGAAGAGGTATTCACAGAGACTGTTATTGGCACAGATCTTCAATATCTATCAACGACCGCAACAGTCAAAGACGGAAGTGTAGATGGCTACGGTAATACGAGCGGGGTCGGCCAAACTGCGCTTGAAGCTAGTGTGAGCGAAACAACTAGTACAAGTACTGAAACGGTCCAAGAAGCCTCAACTGACTACGAAGTGTACCGCACTATAACTAATTTCGGCCCATCAACTATCACAACAATAGACTTTGGAAATGCGCCAACATTCGATTGTTTTGACATTACCAGTGTTAACACAAACGGCACAGCTACAAATACTGGTGCATATGACCTCGGTTTGCACAACTGGGCTGGCCTACTAGAAGTAGGACAGAGTTTAGAGATTACGTTTGTTGGAGATGTAATATGTAACGTTGGAGATTCAATTAACGTACTATTCCAGACGGAAGGTCGATACGACGCACTCGGCAATATCCTTTCAGACAACGACACGTCAGATAATAACGAGATTACGGATGCTCTGATAACTGGTCAAGAAGCAGATTTAGATATACAAACAACGGATGGTGTCGAAGAGGTTATTAGTGGTACTACCAGCCATCAGATTACCCAGACTATAACTAATAATGGGCCGAGTACGATCACTGACATCGAATTTACTATGATAAGCTCTGATTGTTTTCCGTTTTACGATATTGGCAGTGTGGCAGAATCAGGCACAGCAACAAACACGGGGAACTATACTAACCACGTATGGTCTGGTGAGCTTGGATTAAATCAAACGCTTATTCTTACCTTTACGAGCGATCTAGACACGAACTGTGTAGGGGTGAGTACTTTAAACTTCGATTACCAGATAAGTTCTTTGCAAAGTAGCGGTCAAACAGTAACAGATACCTCAAACGACAATAACGACTATTCCGATTCAACAACAATCGTACTACCCGTTTCCGATATTGCTGTAAGTCAGACATTAACGAATCCACAGGATGTCGCAGTTGGCCAGACCTTGGGATACGACGTTACTCTTACCAATCAGGGTCCTGCGCCTATCGATATCAGCCAATATGATGGCAGTATCGGTGATTTCGGACCCCTATCATTATTTATATACTTTATACCTCCAGAACTTAATTATGTTGGGTATATTAGTGATGACGGCGACATTTCATGTAGCTCTTTCGGGCCTGGTAGTGCCTCGCTGTACGGGCCAACACTTGCAAATCATTCAGATTGGGAGCTGGTGATGTGCTATGAGGCCACGGGCTCTGAAAATATACTTAACCAAGATGAAAGCAGAGTTGTGACACTACAGGTAGAACCCGGCGTGTCTTCAGATCTTGATTTCACGAACTATGTAATTAGTGCTTTAGGCCAAAATGACCCCGATTTTCAAGTTCTGGCTGGGCTTGGTTCAGATGATCTTATAGATTACCTTTCAGACAACCCAATCGACAACTTTGCAGCCTCGCTGCCAGTTTCTGATCTTTCAATAACGAAAGAACTAGTGACACCGTTCAATGTCACACCCAGTGAAACTGTCAGCTACGACATAACACTACGTAATAATGGACCCATGGGCCTAGACCTTGCTTTAGCGGAGAGCAATTTATTCACCGATGTTTATCCCGGTGCCGATCTCACGTATGTTGATACCAATACTACTGATGTTACCTGCCAAGACCTTGGTCCAGGCAGTGCTACTTATATTGGACCAGCTGCGCAAGATCATCCTGATCATCAGATAGCAGTTTGTGGTTTTACTGGCGCAAGCCAAATACTTGCTGCGGGAGAAGATTTCACTGTCAGGCTGAACTTTACGGTTAATAATAATGTAGGTTCTTCCTTTACTAATTACGTAATAGTTGCACCGCTACCAACTGATTTAGATACACAATATCTTGGTAATGCGTTCGTTAGTGCTACTGAAGATATTCTGGACACCGTAGCTAACGAGAATTTTGCCAAAGCTACCTTTACTAACCCAGACTCAATTGACACTGATGATGACGGGATAACAGATTCTACCGAAGATTCTAGCCCTAATGGGGGAGATGCGAATAATGATGGCACGCCAGATTCCGAGCAAGCTAACGTGACTAGTTATATAAGTACGGTAACTAGTGAGCCAGTTGTTTTAGAAGTCGACGATGCTTGTAGTATTGCCACAACAGAAGTAAACGCCGAAGCAGATGGTGAAGTTCAAGATAGCCAGTATCAGTATCCACTCGGTTTTATAGGGTTTAGTCTAGAGTGTGGCGATCCTGGCCATACGGCAACCATTACCCAGTATTACTTTAATGAAACGAATCAAAGTTACATTTTGCGGAAGTATAATTCCAACACAGATACCTACACTACCCTAGAAGATGCCTCAATCTCTAACCAAACTATCGACAGTGCTCCAGTCGTAACGGCCACGTACCAGGTTACTGATGGTAGCTCGTTAGATCTCGATGGCGCTACAGATGGCAATATTACCGATCCGGCAGGGTTGGCAGTAGCCCCATCAAGCGGTTCTCTATCAAGTACGGGAGAGAGCCAAGATAAAGTATTTGCTATGGCTGGGGTAATGATTATTTTTGGAAGTACAATTGTGATGACAACTTTAAGATTCAGGACCGAAGTAACTTGAAGTACTTCTCCAGGAATTTAATCATAAAACGACTCGTACGACACCGAACTTTCGTGATTGGACTTGCATCGGCGTTAGTATTGATCGTACTCACTGTCACGCAGCTTAACCTGCTGTTTGATAAAGGAACATTACTAGGCTACCAAGTTAGAGATGTTGCCCCAGAGTCATCTGAATCCGCTGAGTTTAAGCCGAGTGAGGCTTGTAACAAAGCACCCGAGCAAAAGGTGAGTGAAATTCTTGGGTCAAAAGTTAAAAGAATCGGTGGTTCGTTCGCAGATAGAAAAGAGCCGACCTTCATATCAGCATGCCTGTACAGAACCGAGCAGAAGCCTATTCGCTCAGTGACAATTGTCATTCGTGATGAAAAAAATGAACAAGCTGCTCAGAAGCAGCAAGAAGCATTAGCGAAACGAACCAAAACAGAGTCTGTTGAAGGTATTGGCGATCAAGCGTTTTATTCTTTAGTCTCACAACAATTGAATGTTCGCACAGGAAAGCAACTCATAACAGTGACGGTTAGCAAACCTAGTGAAGATTCAAAAATTAGCTCTAAAGATGCAGCTGTTCAGATTGCAAAAGAAGTTCTTTAAATTATAAATCAAGTAATTGTTTTAACTCTGCTATTACTTTTTCGCCGTGTCCAAGTGGTGTTACGCGGCCGTAGGTTTTAACGATTTTACCTTCTGGGCTAATAATAAATGATTTACGTTGTATGCCAACTTTACCAAACATCTTGGGGCCCCATGCACCGTATGCCTCAATAGTTTCA
Source organism: Saccharimonadales bacterium (SeqCode) (assembly GCA_041738725.1). Taxonomy (GTDB): domain Bacteria; phylum Patescibacteriota; class Saccharimonadia; order Saccharimonadales; family UBA7683; genus JAGOUG01. Next base: position 4,457 of record JBGSPG010000069.1, on the reverse strand, counting down.
CCTGTAGGGTCGGAGAGTAGTGTGAAGTTTAGCTTGTGCTTAGCTTTAAATTTGCGGTGACTATCTTCATCATCTTTGCTGATACCGATAACTTCTGCACCGAGTGAAATTAGCTCATCGTTGGCATCTCGCAAACTACAGGCCTCTACAGTGCAGCCCGGAGTGTCATCTTTGGGGTAAAAGTAGAGCACGATCCATTTACCAGTAAAATCGTTCAGCGTTTTTGTGGTACCATCTTGATCTTTGAGTGAAAAATTTGCTACGTCCATATGTCACTATTATATCAGATGTATGATGCTTCTGATTGGCGCTCATTGCCAGAGAGTGCTAATTAATGATACAATCGGTGAAATATGACAGATAGACAAGCCAAATTACTTACGGTAATAATTGAGCAATATGCTGAAGTTGCGACTCCGGTTGGTAGCGTGCTACTCGCAAAACTTTTTGGAGTCTCAAGTGCAACTATCCGTAATGAAATGGCAGAACTTGAACGTCTTGGATATATTGCGCAGCCACATACCTCTGCGGGGCGAATACCAACAGACAAAGGGTACCGCTTTTTTGTAAATAACATTAACGAATCACACGTAAATTCCATTGAGCCAAGTGAAACTAGAAATACCCGGGCAATTGCTACTCGAGTAGCTGACTCCGGCGGTCCTTCACAGGCAATTAAAAGCGCCGTGGATAGTTTGGTGCAGCTTACACACAACTTAGGTCTCGCTACTATCGGTAACCAACTATACGTTGCGGGCTACTCAAATTTGTTTGGCCAGCCAGAATTTTTAGATCCACTACAATCACGAGAGGTTGCTCGCCTACTTGATAATTTAGAGCCGTGGCTCCGCGAAGTAGAACCTAACGAGGCCCTCAATGTTTATATTGGCGCAGAAAATCCTATTGGCCGTAGTGCAGGGGTTAGCTTAATCATCAGTAGATATTGCAGTCCGTATTCTGACCATAGCTATATCGGCGTACTTGGTCCAACTCGCCAAAGTTACCGTAGCGTCATGGGCTTAGTTGAACAAACAGGTAGGACGCTAGAAGCAGTACTATAAAAAATTGCAGGAAGGAAACTATGAAGAAGACACCACAAAAACCAACTAAGCAAAATGATAACGATGAACGTGCAACGCAGGTTATTGCTGAGCTAACGGCAGATGTGCAACGCGTACAAGCAGAATTCATTAATTACAAAGCACGGGTTGAAGTTGAGAAAGCGATGTTGTCGCATTTTTCTAAAGCACAAGTTATTAAAGACTTATTACCAATCATAGATGATCTCGAGCGAGCACTTTCCCATCTACCAGATGATCTGAAAGACAACAAATGGGCGCATGGTGTGCAAAAGGTACATAGTCGCCTACAGCAACAACTTCAAAAACTGGGCGTGACTACTATAGAAGCACTTGATCAGCCATTTGATCCTGAACTGCATGAGGCGGTTCAAGTAGATGGTGACGGACCAACCCAGATCGTTTCTGAAGTAATCCAAAATGGCTATAAACTAAGTAACCAGGTTATTCGTCACGCTATTGTAAAAGTCTCGAACACATAGACTATTGGTTCTGCTCATGCTTGCTGATCTGGTTTCGGGTAGGTATTATTTACATATGAACTACGAACTAGCCGGATTAGCCGATTTATACACAGAATACACAGACAACATTAGTGGAATTGACCCACAAGCCGAAATTCAGATTCCAGTACGAGATGAAGTTGCTGCTGATCGTTTTGAAAAAGCTAAACAAAAGCTCACACCAGAGTCTACTGTTGAAGAATTTGAGAGGGCAAAATCCCGATCCTACTTCATGGGTGTTAATGCACGTAGGAATAAGTTAGTACGCCGCGGATTTGGTGGATCATTAATTCAGCTTTTTGAAAAGATCGATTCAGCTTTAGAACTTCCCGAAGAACAAGATGGCACAGAGCTTAACGCTATAATTGCTCTTTTTAACCAAATACCACTTAAGCATCGGAAGGCGGCGAAGGTCGTAGAAGGCAGGGGATACTATTATGGTGGTAAACTACACGATTTCATAGACGAATCTGACCTGTAGGTCCAAGTTTCTTATCAAACTTGATGTGTCATTTATCACAAACTTTTCTAAGTTCAGCTGATAGAGTGGGTCTACTGCTAAAAGAAGGAGTAAATCATGCCCAAACAAGAATATATCGAAGTTGATCCCGACTTATTACCAGATGAGGGTGAGGCACTTGGACCCGTAAATTTTGAGGGTGAGCCTGCACGTAGTACGGCCGAGTTATTTATGAGTGTGAGAGCACCCCAGGATGCCGCCAAGACTAAAAAACATGGCGGGGCAATGATTAACTGTAGTCTCGCAGTATAATAATCAATGTATATAATTAGCACTCTTGACATGAGAGTGCTAATTTTTGTATGATAGAATAGTATTAGCAATGTCAGCTATAGACTGCTAAATATAGTAAAATGACGTTAAGTCTAAAAGGAGTACTAATAAATGGGTAAAATTATTGGAATCGATCTGGGAACAACGAACTCAGCAGTTGCAGTTATGCAGGCTGGATCACCAGAAATTATCACAAATGTAGAGGGCAACCGAACAACACCAAGCGTTGTTGCGGTTAAAAAAGACAAAGGCGGCAAAGAAGAACGTCTTGTTGGTGCTACGGCAAATCGTCAGCGCGTTACCAACCCCGAAAACACTATTTTTGGGGTGAAACGACTAATTGGACGTAAATTTAGTGATAAAGAGGTTCAGAACGATCACGACATTATGCCGTATAAGATCGTTAAAAAGGGTAACGGCGTTGCTGTAGAAATGTCAGGTACTGAATATACACCTGAAGAAGTTTCAGCAATGATTCTTTCTAAAATTAAGACAGACGCTGAGGCCTTCCTTGGTGAACCCGTAAATGAAGCTGTCATTACAGTACCCGCATATTTTGATGATTCACAGCGTCAGGCTACAAAAGATGCAGGTAAAATTGCCGGCCTAGAGGTAAAGCGTATTATCAACGAGCCTACTGCCGCAGCACTTGCCTACGGACTTGATAAAAAAGGTAAGAATGAGACCGTGGCTGTCTTTGACCTCGGTGGTGGTACCTTCGATGTTTCAATACTCGAACTTGGCGACGGTGTTTTTGAAGTAAAAAGTACTAATGGTGATACTCACCTCGGTGGTGAAGACTTCGATAACAAGATCGTAAACCACTTCTTAGACGAAATTAAGAAGGAACACTCTAAAGATCTTCGTAGCAACGCCATGGCAATGCAGCGTCTTAAAGAAGAGGCTGAAAAAGCCAAGAAAGAACTTTCAACCGCTCAGGCCGCAGAAATCAACCTTCCATTCCTAGACCAAGCAGATGATGGTCCAATAAACTTCGAGTACAACCTTACACGCGCAAAACTAGAAGATCTTGTAAAAGACTTTATCGAGCGAACTGCAAAACCGTGTGAAAAAGCACTGAAAGACGCAAAGCTGACCGCTAAAGATGTTGACGAGGTAATTCTTGTTGGTGGTATGACTCGTATGCCAGCTGTTATTGAGCAGGTTAAAAAAATCTTCGGCAAAGAGCCACTTAAGGGTGTAAACCCAGACGAGGTTGTTGCTGTTGGTGCAGCTATACAGGCTGGTGTACTTGCGGGAGACGTTAAAGACGTACTTCTACTAGACGTAACACCACTTTCACTCGGTATAGAAACTATGGGTTCAGTCACGACTAAACTTATTGAACGTAACACCACAATTCCTACTAGTAAGTCAGAAACCTTCTCGACCGCTGCCGATAGCCAGCCGCAAGTAGAAATTCACGTACTTCAGGGTGAGCGCGAAATGTCAGCAGATAATAAATCACTCGGACGCTTTGTGCTTGACGGTATTGCACCAGCTCCACGAGGTGTGCCGCAAATTGAGGTTACCTTCAATCTCGACGCCAACGGAATTTTAAATGTTACTGCTAAAGACAAGGGTACCGGTAAAGAACAGTCTATTACTATTCAAAACTCAGGAAACCTTAGTAAAGAAGATGTCGAAAAAGCTCAAAAAGAAGCTGAAGCACATGCCGAAGAAGACAAGAAGAAGCGCGACGCTGCAGAAGCAAAGAACCTTCTAGAAAACGCAATCTACCAAGCTCAGAAGATGCCCGACGAGTACAAAGATAAGATTTCTGATGAAGACAAGAAGGTGATTGAAGAAGCGGTTGAAGAAGCTAAGAAACATTCTGATGCAACTGATAAAGATGAAATTGAAGCAGCCGCAAAAGAGTTGATGGACAAAATCCAGCCAATCGGTGCAAAAATGTATGAGGAGGCCGCAAAGGCCGACGAATCCTCCGAAGCTTCAGCGAAGGACGGAGATGACACCACGTCCAAAGAAGACGAAGCCGTAGAAGGTGAAGTCATCGAAGACGACAAAAAAGACAAGAAGTAAGTTCCAATCGTCGTCATTCCCGCGAAGGCGGGAATCCAG
>JBGSPG010000058.1:0-7931 GCA_041738725.1 Saccharimonadales bacterium (SeqCode) | reverse complement strand
CCGCTTCGGCTATCATTGGGGGCTGGGTAATACCACTAGTGCTAACGTGTTTGGGTGAATTTTTAGAGACCTCGGAGCGCCAAAGGCTTTTACCCGAGCCATCGGTGTCGCTCAGTATAGTATTTGGAATCATTCCGTTCTTCCACTGGCCACGAAAAAGGTTAGTAACTTCTTTTTGTGCACGCTTCGGGCTGTAGTGACGAATACCAATTGCAGTAAAGCAGCTATCCCATAGCCACTGATGAGGGTAGAGGTGTGCAGCGGGCTTGGTCCAGCCACCAAGATCGTTTTGCTTTAAAACGCCCTTACAGTATTCAATAAGTTCAGTGTACCCATCCATCTTACGTAACAGTATACCTGAAAATACTAACGGTAATTAGTGAATTCGAGTGGAAAGTCGAAGTCGGCCTCTCGGAGGAGTTGCATTACTCTCTGTAGCTCGTCTCGTTTTGCGCTCGATACTCTAATTTCTTCACCTTGAATTTGAGGCTTCACCTTTGGGTAACTTTCTCTAATCAGCTTTGTAACTTGCTTTGCTCGTTCTTGGTCGAGCCCTTTTTTAAATGTGAGGTCCCATTTAATTTGCATACTGCCGTTGACAGGGTCCTTATCTGTCACAAGTATTTTTTGACTCACATCGCATCCAGCGAGCTTCTTACGCAGAATGTCGAGAATACTGTCGAGGTGAAACTGATTGTCACCAATAAGAGTGACACCTGTTTTTGTTGCATCAGTAAATTCAAGGCTCGCCTTGGTACCCTTGAAGTCATAGCGATTCGTAATCTCACGCTGAGATTGCTCAACTGCGTTGGTAACTTTTGCTATGTCGTAATCTGAAATAATATCGAATGATGAATCTTTTGCCATGTATCTATTTTCACAATATTATTAATGTGTGTCAACCCCAAGTGTCTGCAATTGTTGTACTAGGTCTGTGTATGTATTGAATAGCACTGGCGTATAGCCACACTGCACCGCAGTGCTCAGGCTCTTCTCTGAGTCGTCAATATATACAAGCTCGCTTGGGTCGACGGCTAAGTCTGAGCAAAAATAGTTAAAGATCTGCTTATCTGGCTTCATTAGTCCGACCTCAGCAGAAATGACAAAGCTATCAAAGTACTTATCGACACCATCATTTCGTAGCTTCTGCGCAACGCTAACAGAGTTATTGCTTAGTAAGCCAAGCTTGTAACCAGTCTCTCTTAGGCGTGTAATGAGTTTGAGCACATTTGTATTAACTGATAAGTCCGATTTATAGTCTTCGATTGCAGACAGTAGGGTGTTTAGCTTTTCTGGTTTTCCGATATCGTTTATGACTCGCTGCCATAATTCATTTTGACTAATCAACCCACCGTTATTATGCGCACGGTTATGCTTGAAGTAGACATTTTCATACTCGGGTAGGCTAATGTCCAGAGTTCGACAGACCATTTCATTAAAAAACCGTGCGGGTTTGCCTTCTATAACACCACCATAATCAAAGCCTATAGCCGTATATTTCATTAAATATTAGTATACCACTTGCATAAAGTTTAAGTATTTACTACAATTAAGGGAATACTTAAACATATAAAAGGAGTTGGTATGAAGTTATTAGTTATTACAACAAGCGTAAGAGAAGGCAGAGCTGGTGAAAACGTTGCACAGTGGTTTACTCAGCAGGCTACCAAAGACGGAAGTTTCGAGGTAGAAACACTCGACCTGAAAAAACTAGGGCTCTCCTACGAACTGCCTGCACAGACGCCAGGTAGCGTTGAAAATAGTGAATATAGTACAAAAGAAGACCGAGACTGGGCTCAAAAGATTAATTCTGTCGATGCAGTCGCGTTTGTATCGCCCGAATATAACCACGGGTATCCTGCAAGTTTGAAGAACGCAGTCGATCACCTCTATAAAGAGTGGCAGGGTAAGCCGGTAGCTTTTATTGGCTACGGAGCCTCTGGGGCACCATTCTCGTACCAGGCTTTCGAGTTGGTTGCCGATCAGCTTAAAATGGATCTTACCGAAGATAGGGTTGGGATTTCAGAAATATGGGCTGCATTTGATGGTGCCGGTGAGCTCATTAGTGCTGAAGAGCATAATAAAAAAGCTCAATTGGTACTTGATCAACTTGCTGCAAAAGTTACGAAATAACTGACTAGTTGCTAGCTTAGTCTACAATTAAGCGTATGGAAGAAGTGGATTCAAAGCTACAGTGTGCTCAGAAGCTCGTTTTTGACACTAAAGATGCGGCGCAGGGTGCCGCCACCTACGCCGAGCATCTTCATGGTACAAAATTAAAAGTCTATAAATGTAAGCATTGTAGCCTCTGGCATCTCGCAAGCAGCTAGGGTAGAATTGATATAACTATGGAACAAGTTCAGATAGTGCGTGAGCACCTACTCAAAAAGTTAGAAACGCTCGAAGATAAGCGAGCAATTTTAAAGTCACCCGAACTAAAGGATTTGTACGCAAAAATTAAAGATCAGCCAGAAGATCAGCGTGCCACGTACGGGCAAGCAATCAATAATCTCAAGCAAGAACTCGAAGATGCGATTACCAACCTCCAGCCTCCAACCTCCAACCTCCAATCAATCGATGTTACGGCACCTTTTGATGTAAATAGTAAATTACCCATGTTGCTGCCAACAGAGAATGGTACAGTCCACCCTATAACGAGGGAAATACAGGTAATTAGTGATATCTTCTACCGAATGGGCTTTGAGATTTCTCCTTCTCGAGAGATCGATGACGACTACCACATGTTCACGAGTTTAAACTTCCCGGACAATCACCCAGCGAGAGATGATTACGATACATTTATGACGCAGGAAGGCTTAGTTGCACCCGCTCATACATCGACAATGCAGCACCGTATTATAAAGTCGCACAAAGAATCATTAGAGGCTGGTGAACCAATAGCCGTACTCGCTATGGACCGCGTGTTCAGGAATGAAGATCTTGATGCCAGGCACGAACATACGTTTTATCAGCACGAAGGAATCTACGTTGCTAAAGACGTAACAGTCGGTCAGCTAGTTGCAACACTCAAACTGTTCCTCACGACCTATTATGAAAAAGAAATAGACGTGAAGATTACGCCGTTCTACTTCCCGTTTACAGAACCGAGTTTTGAGTTTTCACTCAGCTGTCCATTCTGTACAGACGGTTCTGACTGCCATGTTTGTAGCAATGAACGTTGGATAGAGTTACTGGGTTGTGGAATGATTCACCCGAACGTGCTAAAGATGGCTGGCATTGATCCAGAAGTGTATACGGGATTTGCATGGGGTGGCGGCGTTGAGCGACTTGTTATGATGAAACATAATATAGAAGATATTCGCCACTTCAATTCAGGTAAATTAAAATTCTTGAGGCAGTTTGGGGGAGTGTCATGAAGGTTAGTTTAAACTTAGCGCAAGAGGTTTCTAATGTTGATTTGAAGACTATTTCTACTGAAGAATTGGTTACACTTGCGACCGAGCGACTGGGCGGTGTTGAAGGATATGATGATCTTTCAAAGCACTACGAAGGGATAGTCGTAGCTAAAATTATCAGCTGCGTAAAGCATTCCAATGCAGATAAATTGAATGTTTGTAAGGTTGATGATGGTGGCGTCGTGAAGGATGTTGCCCGCGATGATGCTGGCTATGTACAGGTAGTATGTGGTGCACCAAATGCGCGCGAAGGTCTACTTGTTGCATGGATTCCTCCTTCTAGCGTTGTACCTGCAAGCTATGGTGAAAAGGAACTATTTGTACTTGAAGCGCGTGATCTTCGGGGTGAGCTCAGTAACGGTATGCTCGCAAGTCCTGCTGAGCTTGGTCTCAGTGATGACCATGAAGGCATTTTAGAGATTGACGAGCTCGAAGCAAAACCAGGAACCCCGTTCAAAGATTTATACAAGCTAGATGACGTAATCCTAGAAATTGAAAATAAGATGTTCACCCATAGGCCGGACTGTTTTGGACAACTTGGAGTAGCGCGCGAGCTTGCTGGTATTCAGGGACTAGAATTTAAATCACCAGACTGGTATGCAAACAGAGCTTCGTTCCAGGGTTCTTCAAGCGAAGTTATTCGTGGTCTTGGTGTTACCGTTGAGGTTCCAGAATTATGCCCACGCTACATGGCAATTACAATTGATGAAGTCACCGTAAAGCCAAGTCCGATATGGCTGCAGAGCTATCTTAAGCGTGTCGGGATTCGGCCAATTAATAACGTGGTTGATATTACTAATTACATTATGGTCCTCACTGCACAACCACTCCATGCGTTTGATTTTGATAAAGTTGCCAAAGATGGCCGGGCAAACATAGTTGTTAGGAATCCAAAACCTGGTGAAAAAATGACACTGCTTGACGGTAAGGTAATAGAACCACATGCAGAGGCAGTACTTATTTGTGATGACGAGAAGCCAATTGCACTCGGTGGTGTTATGGGCGGAGGTAACTCAGAGATTGATGAAAGTACCACGCGCGTCGTGCTGGAATGTGCCACATTCGACATGTACAACATTAGAAAAACGAGCATGGTGCACGGTATTTTTACAGATGCTGTAACACGTTTTAATAAAGGCCAGCCAGCTGAACAACTCCCACCAATATTATTTAAAGCTATTGAACTATTTCAAGAACTTGCGGGAGCAAAGCCTATTGGTGACTTCGTAGACGTATATCCAAAAGCTATAAAAAATCCACCAGTTGCGGTGAGTGCAGAGTTCATAAATAGTCGACTCGGTAGTTCGTTTACAGCAGCAGAAATAGCCAAGATGCTTACGAATGTTGAATTTTTAGTTGAATTACAGGGTGAAGATCTTACTGTGCGGGCACCATTTTGGCGTACAGATATTGAAATTAAAGAAGACATTGTTGAAGAAGTAGGTCGAATGTACGGCTTCAATAGACTGCCAATCAGTCTGCCGCAGCGTTCAATACGGCCCGTAGCTCCTGATGCCAGACTGCTTCTCAAGCAGAATATCCGAACAATTTTAAGCAGAGCCGGTGCGAACGAGGTATTAACGTACAGCTTCGTACACGGAAACCTACTAAAGAAGGCTGGTCAGAAGCCAGAAGATTCATACGCGCTTAGGAACGCGCTCAGCCCAGATCTACAGTATTATCGACAAACACTGACACCAAGCCTGCTGGATCTCATAAATACTAACGTTAGAGCTGGCTATGATGAGTTTGCACTTTTTGAAGTTAATAAGACACATAATAAAGTACATGGTACCGACAAAGAAGGCTTGCCCGGTGAGCTACAGATGGTTGCACTGAGTCTTACGAGCAAAAAAAGCACTGAGTCAGCATACTTTATGGCCCGAAGATACCTAGACTACGTAGCAACGTCACTCGGGTTCACGCTCGAGTATTCACCAATTACAGAAGCCCTCAATTACCCAGTTACTGCACCGTTTGAGCTGAGTCGATCGGCACTTGTTACCATAAAAGAAGCTGATGTATTTTTGGGGATAGTCGGAGAATACCGCAGCGAGGTTTCGGCTGCACTTAAACTTCCGGTTGCTACCGCCGGTTTTGAAGTTGGGGTAGATCATATTTTAGATGCTCTGCAGAAACTGCCTTCTACAAATTACAAGCCACTTTCACGGTACCCGTCATCAGATCAAGATATTACGCTGAAGGTTGCCAGTGCGGTCACGTTTGCAGATCTGAAAAACTGCCTAGAAGCCGAGATTATGAAGTCTGAGTATGAATGGAAACTCACGCCTCTGAGTATGTTTGCTAAAGAGGCGGAAGATACAAAAAATATCAGTTTCAGACTGATACTTACCCATAGTGAAAGAACACTCACTACAGATGAAGTCACAAAATTAGTAGAACACGTAACGTGGCATGCACACGAAGAACTTAACGCGGAAAGAGTTTAAATGAAGCCAATTGGAAAAATCTTAAAGTTTGCCGGGCACCTATGGCCATATTATTTAGTAGTATCAGTTGCTTCAGTTACGATGGCGCTACTGAACCAAGTCCAGCCACTGTTTACAAAGCTCGCGATAGATAAACTTCCAGAGGTGGTCGGTGGTACGTCTAATGCCATGCCAATTCTTATTATTGTTGGTGCAATAATTCTGAGTGATATCCTTTCAACCCTTATCAGTAATGTTGCTGGTTATTACGGTGACATTATGTCAGTTAAGTTACGATATTACCTTTCGGTTCAATATTACGAACATCTGCTTACGCTGAGTCAGAAGTACTATGCTAGCCAACTGACAGGCAAGATTATTAACAGGTTGAGTCGTTCTATTACTGGTGTAACAGAATTTATCAACATGTTTTCTAATAACTTTTTACAGTTCCTTCTTACTACCGTATTCTCACTCATTATTGTTGCCCGATATAGTCTTGTTGTAGCATTTTTGTTTGCGGTTTTGTACCCAATATTCCTTTGGCTTACTAGTCGTACTAGCGTAAAATGGCAGGTTTATCAAAAGGACATTAACGAAGCCAACGATGTTGCCAGTGGACGTTTTGCAGAGGTCGTTAGTGAGATAAAGGTCACAAAGAGCTACACATCAGAGTTAGCCGAGCTCAGCTTCTTTAAGCGTATGCTGAGGAAAACTATTAAAACAACAAAGCCACAATCGAAACTATGGCATACGCAAGATGCATACCGCCGACTTATTCTGAATGTAATTTTTGCAGTAGTGTACCTGTACATATTCTGGGAAGCAGCTAACGGTAGATTCACTGTTGGTGAAACAGTTCTACTTATTCAGTACGGTGCCCTTATTCGACTTCCAATATTTAGTATGAGCTTCCTTGTAGACCGAATGCAGCACGCAATTACCGATAGCAGAGATTATTTTGCTGCAATGGACGAGGTGCCCGAAATTGTTGACGCACCAAATGCCAAGGCTCTGAAGGTTTCAAATGCTACGATAGAATTTAAGAGCGTTGATTTTGCTTACGAAGAACGCCAACCTGTTTTAAAAGATGTTTCATTCACCGTAGCGCCTGGCTCTAAAGTTGCACTTGTTGGTGAGAGTGGTGAAGGCAAGACTACAATCAGCAATCTTATGCTCCGCCTGTATCATCCTGTAAATGGAACTATTAATATTGACGGTCAAGATATTAGTGGCGTTACTCAGCGCAGTTTAAGGCAGAATATAGCAGTTGTATTTCAAGATCCTGCACTGTTCAGCGGTACGGTGCGAGAGAACATCGCGTATGGTAGACCAAGTGCAAAAACAAAAGATATTGAAGCTGCCGCCAAGGCCGCAAACGCCTGGGATTTTATTCAAAAACTGCCAGATGGCATAGATACACTTGTTGGTGAACGGGGTATGAAGCTTTCAGGTGGCCAGAAGCAGCGCATTGCTATTGCCAGGGCAATCTTAAAGGATTCCCCGATCTTGATACTAGATGAAGCAACATCAAGTCTTGATAGTAAAGCAGAAGCTGAAGTACAGACTGCGCTCGAGACGCTGATGCGAGGTAGAACTACCGTCATAATTGCACACAGACTTTCAACCATTGCGGATGTAGATGAGATTGTGACTTTAAAGAATGGTCACGTGGACGAAATTGGCTCTCCCGCTGAACTTTCAAAGACAGATGGTATCTACGCGCAGCTCCTACAACTTCAGAACCGTACAGATGAGACTACCAAGAAGAAGCTCAAAGAATACGAAATCTCTAGTTAAGACAAGAATTTAATAGTGTATATTTAGCGAGCAATTTGATGAATGTCAAGACTTGTTTGAAGTATTTTCGGGGCGTATATTGGTACATAGACTGAGCAATCAGACAAAAAGTGGAGGGTAAAAGTTTTATGGCAAGTAAAAAAGAAGGCGCTAAACGCGTCGCTATATTAATCGCCGTTGGTGGCATGATATTTTCGTCAGTTGGTTTGACTATTGTTGCTTTGACGCAGCAAAATTCAGCTGATCCAGCACAAACACAGCAAGAACAATTACAGAAACAGATTCA
>JBGSPG010000040.1:0-3731 GCA_041738725.1 Saccharimonadales bacterium (SeqCode) | reverse complement strand
TAAAGCCGTAATCTACTACTTGTTCGAAGTAGTCTTTCAGGAATCCACTAAGGACTTGCCCGCTGGCGGTAGGAACTAATTTACCCTTATCAGAACCAGTCTTCTCTTCTTCAATAGCCCTCTGTACTGCGCCTGAATCTAACGAAAGAACAATTACTTCTCTTGGGGTGCCTTCAGATTCACCCTTTTCGGCGTATCCACGTACCTGGATTGTATTTATGATTGTTGCATAGGTAGATGGGCGGCCGATCCCGAGATCTTCAAGCTTTTTAACAAGGCTACCTTCAGAATAACGGGCTGGTGGCCGAGCAAACACTTGTCGTGCTGAAGCGCTTTTAACGGCAAGTGCATCGCCTGATTGCACAGCCGGAAGAATTTCAGGATCTTTTTTACTGCCACCATACACCTTCAGGAAGCCATCAAATACTATCACTTCTCCTTTTGCTTCAAACACCTTGCTTCCGGTAGAAATAGTAATGGTAATAACTGTTTTTTCAAGCTTAGCGGGTGCCATCTGGCTGGCAAGGGTTCGGTTTCTAATAAGTTCGTATAGTTTTTGGTTGTAACTATCACTGCTTGCAAATTCTACTTTTACATCTGTTGGACGGATGGCTTCATGAGCTTCCTGGGCGCTCGAAGACTTAGTTTTATAGGTTCTAAATTGATGGTAGTCTGCACCGAATTCACTGGTAATGTAGTCCGCAGCCTGGGCAAGTGCTTGTTTGCTCAGGTTTACGGAATCGGTACGCATGTAGGTAATTTTACCTTCTTGGTAGAGCTTCTGAGCTGAGCCCATAGTTGCTTTGGCACTAAAACCAAGACGTGAGTTGGCATCTTGCTGAAGCGTACTTGTAGTGAACGGGGCGCTTGGGTTTCTGGTTCCAGGGCTTGTTACCACATTACTGACGCTAAAAGTAGCATTTAGGAGGCTTTCTAAGAATGCCTGAGCTTCGGCTTCTGTGTCGAATCTTTGGGGTAGCTCAGCTTTTAGTTCATCACCATCGTGGCTAAATATGGCAGTGACTTTAAACTGAAATGAGCCGGCAAAGGCGTCAATTTCTTGCTCTCTTTCTACCAGTAGTCGTACTGCTGGAGATTGCACGCGCCCGGCAGATTTACCGCCAGGTACCTTCTGCCATACTACTGGTGAAAGTTCAAAACCTACGATTCGATCGAGTATTTGTCGGGCTTGTTGGGCTCGCACAAGGCTCATATCAACCGTACGTGGGTTTTTTACCGCTTCTTCAATGGCACCTTTAGTAATTTCATGAAAGACAATTCTATGCGTAGTTTCTGGGTTCAAGCCAAGTACTTCACACAGGTGCCAAGCAATCGCTTCTCCTTCGCGGTCTTCATCAGTTGCGAGCCAGACGAATTCAGCCGTTTTGACTGCTTTTTTCAGTTCAGTAATCACCTTCTTCTTTTCAGGGTCTACCTCATACTGTGTTTCGAAGTTATTCTTAACATCTATAGGCTCTGCGCCACCTTTAACCTTTTTAGCTATAGAGCGAATATGCCCGATGCTTGAGAGTACGGTAAAATCACTCCCGAGGTACTTCTCGATCGTCTTTGCCTTCGCAGGGCTCTCAACAATTACTAGATTCTTTTTGCTCATGCTTACTAACGTATAGGCTTTCTTTACTTAATGCAACAGCCTCCAACAATACGTTAGAGGCTGAGACAAGTCAAATAGAATTCGCTAAGCTCGATCTGAGTCTTTATGTTGGTTGCGTGAACCATTCGTGTCTTGCGTATTCACAGCCTTCATAATAAATCTGTTGAATTCCGATCTACTACTTATGCTTGCAAACAAACCTTAGACTTGTACTATCTAGTACTATGACACGTGAATCTTATCCAGTTGGTATGGCAGAGCCAGAGGGTGACTTACCGGCAATCCTCGATTTAATTAATAGAGGTCCGCTTGATTTTAGGGGGGCTCACAACTTCGGCAGGGGGTTTCGTGAACAGATATTGGGTGAATATCTGGCTGAGGACCCCGAGAAAGCTCGGCAGTGGGATATTTATTTTGCAAACCAGGATCTTAAGGGGTGGCTTCTTAATGACGAACCTGGGGTGTACGATGTCAATAATGGCCTCAGGGCGGCACTTATTTTACATGGGTACCAGGATCATGGTCTAAAGGAGTTAAATGATCTGAATCTTTTTGCTCGAGTAGAGGTTGCAAAACAGCAAGTTGCTGGAAGTAACCGCCCCGAAGTTGTGTATGGCTCAGCTCTAGGCCGGATACGAACGATTGATAGTGAATATGGTATCGACGATCAGATTGATTTGTATGTATCAAATGCGCAGTTTTACGAGTACCTGTTTCAAGCAGAGGCAAAGTTAGCACGTTCCTCGGTGAATACCGACCAGAGTTTGATTACGGATGCATTTATCGCAATGTCGCTGTTTTCAACAGAGGTTATGCGCTTTAGGGATGCGGTTTGTATTGCACCTGAGGTATATTATTGTCACGCTGAAGCTATCGACTATCTTGACCAGAATGGGCTATATGATCAAGACGCGCAAGCTGCAACTGCAGATCTTTGGGCTATGTTGGCACGTCAGTACAAGCACCCGGACCCGGCTATCCGAGAGACAGCACTACTGTCACTAGCAAATCTGAGAGCTGAATATCCCGACAATAAGGAGTACCGCAAGCTTGCTCGGAAAGTTAGGAGTGCCCATGGCGTCACCTCTTTGCTAGCGCCAGAGTCAAAAACTGGTATACCATTGACCCCTGAGGAAGACGAGCTCGTCCAGATAATTACTAATGATTTACTTTTACCCACAGTGACGCGTAGTAGCATTGATCTATCGGTATGGCGTGCATCTGATCAAATACTTGATGTTGCCAATCGGTTACCAACCGACAAATAGAATTATCTCAAAGTCCAATGAGCACCGCCGAGGGGGCGGATTTTGTCTGATATTTCTAGCATGGTGATGGTCTGACTGAAAAGTGCTGGCTCGAGTTCGCTTTTAATCTGTAGTTCGTCGAGGGCGGTAATCCCGCCCTGTATAAGTTCAATAACTACCTGCTCTTCTTTGGTGTCGCCAAAAACCATTTGGCGTTGTTCAGAGGCTGCCTGAATACCGAGAAGATCTAAAACATCTTGGGTGCAAGAAACTAGATTGGCACCACTTCTTATTAAGTTGTTCGTACCAACACTTTGGCCGCTCGTTATTTGCCCCGGAATAGCACAAATTATTTTGTTTTGTTCTAAGGCAAAACGGGCAGTTATGAGGCTTCCACCCCGTTCGGCTGCCTCTGTAATAAGGGCTACGTCTGAGAGCGCGGCTACAAGGCGGTTTCTGGCAACAAAATTCTGCTTAAGTGGTGGTGTACCTTCAGGATATTCGCTGAGTATTGTGCCACCCCTACTTAGGAGGCGAATTGCAAGGTTCCTATGGCTCGAAGGGTGAATAGCATTGAGACCACCGGCAAGTACTGCTATCGTGCGGCCTCCTGCATCGAGCGCAGCCTCGTGGGCAATGCCGTCTGCACCCAGAGCTAAGCCACTGACTACTGTTATACCCTGTTTTGCTAGGTCGTACGCAAGGCGGTATGTTACCTCTTTGCCATATGTGCTTAACTTTCTGCTCCCAACAATGGTAACGGCTGGAAGATAATCTAGTAGAGGTTCACCAAGTACATACAATTGCTTTGGTGGATGCGCGATTTCCTTCAGGTAGGGAGGATAGTGTTTATGCTTTTTTGTAATAAT
>JBGSPG010000035.1:0-4860 GCA_041738725.1 Saccharimonadales bacterium (SeqCode) | reverse complement strand
GCGGTGGGTAAGTATTGGGCCAGTAAACTATCAACCTGCTGAGCTGCTAAAGTTTGGTCTTGTGTTTAGTATGGCGCTTTTCTTCACAAATAGAATTAAAGCAGGAATATTGGAATCCAAAGAGACTCTGTATGCGTTTATGATAATCTTTATTGCGGTCAGTATTGAGATAGTTGTGCTGCAGAAGGACCTTGGTACTATGATTCCGATTGCAGCAATTTTACTGACCATGCTGTATTTAAGTGGTATCTCTATGAAGCGATTCGCACTTGTAATCGCAATTATTGGTGTTGGTGGCATACTTGCCGTTGCTGGTGCAGGTCACCGGCGCGCAAGAGTACTCACATTCTTAAACCCGGGTACTGATGTAAACGGAAGTGGGTACCATATTAATCAAGCACTCATAGCGGTCGGCAGCGGTGGAATTTTTGGTAAGGGACTAGGTCGTAGCGTGCAGGCGTATGGATATTTGCCAGAGGCAGCAAATGATTCAATTGCAGCAATTATGGCTGAAAAGTTCGGTTTTGTGGGAATGATTTCAATATTTCTTTTGTACGGCGCATTGCTTTTTAGGTTAATCATACTCGTCGACCGTGCCCCTAATACATATTTGCGGCTTGTAAGTGGGGGAATATTCGCCTGGATGAGTATTCAAGCGTTTGTAAACATTGGTGCGATGCTCGGAATAATGCCACTGACAGGCGTAACGCTACCACTTCTGAGCTTCGGTGGCACGAGCTTAATATTCTCTCTTGCCGCACTAGGTGTAGCATTTAATATTTCTCGGTATACTAGACTTGGTAATGATAAACCAGAAAGGCAAGACGATGCGTATTCTACTAGTCGGCGGCGGGTCGGGCGGCCACGTTACGCCTCTTAAGGCGATCTCTGACTTACTCAAGAAGAACAATAGTGACAACAAACTCTATGTCGTATCGGATAGGGGATTTAGAAGTGAGACGGCTCAGATATTTTCTGATGATACGGATATTCTGTTATCTGCAATATTTGCGGGAAAGTTCCGACGATACCATAGCAAGAGCTTTATTTGGCACATTTTACATCTTTCAACCCTTTTAAAGAATATACGCGATGTGCTTTACCTAGTTATCGGTTTGATTCAATCTATATGGCTGATTGCACGTATTCGCCCTGACGTGGTCTTTTGTAAAGGTGGATTTGTATGTGTTCCGATTGGAATTGCAGCCAGATTGTTCAAAAAGCGTATCATTATTCATGATTCTGATACACGTCCGGGCCTTACAAACAGATTCTTATCGAAGTGGGCTGCTGTTATTGCAACTGGTATGCCAACAGATTTTTACCCGTATGAAGCTCGTAAAATGGTATACACCGGTATGCCAGTGCACGCAGGGTATATCCCTCAGACTAAACACCAGCAATCCACATTAAAAGTTAGCTTAGGTTTTAAGGCTGACCAGAAGGTACTTCTAGTTACCGGGGGTGGTAACGGTGCGGAATCACTGAACGAATTAATTTCTGAGTCGGTGGGGGAGTTGCTTAATGGTGGGTGGGGGATTATACATATTGCTGGTAGGGGCAAAACTAGCTCACTCCAGACGGTTCAGGCCACGCTGCCTGCCGCAATGAGACCACAGTGGCATATAGAGGGGTTTGTGGAGATGTTACCCCGTCTACTGGCTTCAGATGTTGTTATCGCGCGTACAAGTGCCAGTACACTCCAGGAATGTGCTAACGCTAGGAAACTAGTGATTGGTATCCCGAGCCCTCATCTAGCCGATCAAAAGATGAACGCTGAGTACTTTGCTTCTAAAAACACAATTATTACACTGAACGAACCAAAACTTACTGGTCAGCAGTTAGTCAGACAGATTAATGAACTCATTACTGATACAGACAAGGTATCGGAGCTGACAAGTAACCTCCATAGACATTTTGCGAAACCTGGCGCATCAGAGCAAATTGCAGAAATCATACTCAGTTCGCAACGATCTCTCGGGTAAGTTATACTGGGTAGGAGTATTAATTAAACCAAAAAATAATAAAAGAATCTATGTTCAAGAATAACTCTAAAAAAAGGTCTTCACTTCGGCAACCGAGTGCACGTAGCGAATCAAGTTTCCGTAGGAATACGGTTGTAATATCTAAAAAGCAACGTGAAATTGCAGAGCATAAGCAATCTGTTACACAGAGACAAATAGACGCTAAACGCCGCATGAAATCAAAATCAGTGCAGCGGAGAGTATTACTTATATTTGTGACTGTATTGTTTGTTGTCTTCGTCTACCGTATGCGCATACAGTCTGTTTCGGTTGCCTCCAGTAAGAACGCACCTGTTTCTGCTCAGCAGCTTGCTGTGTATGAAAAGACAGTACGTTCGTTCATAGATAGTAATGCGCCGCTGCGACAGTCGTGGTTGACTGATAGTGCTGCCCTCAGTAAGACCCTGCGTCAGGCCCATCCGGAGGTTAAAAGTGTTCACACTACTACACGTAACCCATTTTCAACCGAGTTGAAGACTATAGTCACTTTCAGAGAGCCTGTATTTGTATGGCGTGGTCTCGGAGAACAGCAATTTATAGATGAAGAAGGAGTTCTTTTTACAGACAACATGTATAAAGATGTTGCTGTAACCAAGTTACCGCTGATTGAAGACCAGGGTGGCGCGGCAGTAGAGGCTGGCCAAACTGTTTTAACAGATACAATAGTCTCTGATATTGCTGCTTTATACAAACAGTTACCAGATTTATATCCGGGTGGTGTTAAGGTGTCAAAGATACTGTTACCCCGTTCAACCAGGGAGATCCAGGCACAGGTAACAGGTCAAAATTATGTAATAAAATTTAGTTCTGAACGATCCATAGAAGAGCAAATAGGGGAGTTACGGCTTTTACTCAATCTGTTAAAACAGACAAACACTGTGCCGAGTAGTTACATAGATGTTCGAGTTCCTAATAAAGTTTATTACAAATAAGTAGAGAAGTAGTTTCGGTTAGGTATATAGGCGCTACTGCTTCACTCACCCGCGTGTTCGTATTTTGTGCAGTATGTGTCAGTTTTGAAAAAACATACTAATAATACAAAACTTGGAAAAAGCAAATCTTTGGTATCTACATACATGAAGGGGAGAGTGAGGTATAAAAACATAGAGCCATGAAAAAGTCAAAAATACAAGTTTTCACAAGATACTGTGGAAAAGTCAAATATGCAACAGTCACAAAAGTGTACGTGTATTACGGGCCACGGCTAATAAAGTGATGCTACGGGTACCTAAAAGCGTCTACGGTAACGCAAATAGTGTCACGGCTGCGTGATTACTAGAAAAAGTCCCCTGCCTAGGGGGGATAGGCTGCATATTGAATCAACTGATGGATATTCCATTCATGTCGCAAAATATACATTGTGCGACATAAGATATATTTCAGAAAGTTGTATTAGTACTCAACTCTCTTATGCTTATTTCACCTGTTTTTTGTCACAGTTTTCTTTTTTATGTTTGCGCCCCTATTTCTTGACTGTCTAGTTAGTTTGTATTTGTACGACACGTTATGTATGTAGCTATTCCACGTATATACTACCTTACTATTAATGTTCGTATTTTGTACGTAACGCGGTGTTTCGTGTATGGTCATTCCTGCGAAGGCAGGAATCTTTGATTGTAGGAACATAGAGATTCCTGCTTCGCAGGAATGACACTGGGCCCTTCCCTCTGTTCGTATTTTGTATTACACTTCCCTTTTTTAATCACAGATCACCGAAGATATTTCTGTAAATATAACTTTAGTTATTGTAAGAAGTTGGAAACACTGAATTAACGGATATGTAATTCGTTACTTAGTGGGTTCGCAGACCCTGATGATTGAGGAGAGTCTGTCTTCTTTTTGCCGCCTCTACTGCCACGTCTGGTCTTCTTTTTGGCTGGTTCACCTGTTGATGGGTCAACTGGGCGTTGTTGTTGCTGTGGAGGCCCTGATGGCGCTTCTGACGGCTGTGCATTCGCTTCTATCATTGCTGCAACCTGGGCTTTTGGTACGGAATACAGCTGTCTGGAATGTTCTACAATCGCATCGAAGTAATTAGTTTGCGACGGTGGAATCATAAGAGTCTTCCCTGAGAATGGTTGGGTCTTTTCACCATCTATCGCCATCGTAGCCATGAAGTGCCGGTTATTTAACTGGAGTATATCTTGAGATTCAAAGAACGGCTCAAAGTACTTAGAAAGTGAACTTCCGTCTTCAGCACCAACCCTAAATACTACCATTGATCCGACGTTACCGAATACGGCGTCTTTAACCTCTGGTGGCATCTGGGATATGTATTGGTTGGCCACGGTAAGATTCAACCCGTACTTTCTGGCCTCACTCAGAATAACTGCAAAGCTATCTGTCGCAAAGTTCTGGAACTCATCTACATATAGGTAGAATGGCTTACGGTCTTCTACGCGCGGAATGTCCGCTCGGCTCATTGCAGAAAGCTGAATCTTCGTTACCATGAGTGCACCCATAATTGCGGCATTATCTTCACCCATGAGTCCCTTACTGAGGTTTACAACAAGTATTTTACCTTCGTCCATGATCTGGCGTACGTTAAAGGTACTCTTTGGTTGGCCAATAATATTACGGACCATTGGGTTGGCCACAAAGGCACCTACTTTATTTAATATTGGCGCAACAGCTTCAGTAGCAAATTTTTCATTCCAGCTTGCGAATTCAATCGTCCAGAACTGTTTTACTACAATATCAGTAATGTTATCTACAATTTCTTTGCGGAACTTTACGTCTGTAAGCATGCGGGTAATGTCTAGCATTGTGGTTCCGGGCGTGTCTAGGAGCGCCAGAATGGTGTATCTGAGGATATATTCGAGTCGTGGCCCCCAGC
>JBGSPG010000021.1:0-2569 GCA_041738725.1 Saccharimonadales bacterium (SeqCode) | reverse complement strand
GCTGATATACCTGTTAACTATTAATATGTCTACCCATTTCACCTTAAGTGAACAGCACGGACTCGATCAACTAGGTGCCGAAGATCATAACGTTTACAGCGTAGGTATTTCTACTGGCGGGATTGCAGAAATACGCATGGCAGAAATTCCTTCTCGAATCATAGTGGCAACCAGTATTGACGAAAGTGGCTTGAGCTTTGCGAAAGAACAGGTGAGTAAAGCCGGTTTATCCGACCAGGTTGAGCTAAAACTGGAGGACGTGACTGAGGTGTTGCCCTATGCTGATGACTATTTTGACTATATATACGCACGCTTAGTTTTGCATTATTTACCTAAAGACAAGCTAACCTTCGCGCTATCAAGCCTACACCGTGTCCTGAAACCTGGTGGAAAGTTATTTGCGGTTGTTCGTTCGAACCAGTGTGAACATGCTCGAATGGCAGATTCAACATACGACCCAACCACGGGATTCACGGAATATACTGAAAATGACACAGATGGTAATACCTTTAGACTACGCCGTCACTTCTTCTCAGAAGCCGAATTGCAAGCATACACCGAAGCTGCAGGCTTAGCAGTAAATTACGTAACAAGCTTCGACGAACACCTGTTCAAGGATTTTATGCGAACCATTCCAGATACCCGTACGGATAACCTTGTTGAGCTGCTTGCAACTAAGCCAAAGTAGTTCTATTTTCAGTAGTGGCTATCATATAAGAATGTGTTTTTGATATACTACATGCAAGAAGTGGGAGAAAAAGAGGCAGAATGGACTTTGAAAGACGACAAAAGCATGTACAAGACACACGAGAAAGGATCATTGCAGAGCAAGAAGCGCACGTTGATTCACTATCCCGGCTAGGGGAAGAATACTGCATAGATCTAGACGTGTTCACGGATATTTACGGACTAGAGGCTTTGGATCGTTCTGATACAAGTGTTAATACAGTTGCAAGCTGGACTACTCTTGTTGATGGGTTGCGATCTGGCGCAAGTTTAGTCGTAATTGTTGCGCATTATCCAATGCAGCAAGCACTCATTTCAACCGGTCGGCAGCGCACCGTGAAGTACGCGACTAGATTCACGGTAATTGACATGGACGGTGAACATACAATCACATCATCTAAACAATCGGCTGAAAGCCCGAGTTCATTTCAGTTAACAGACGTGAATACACTGACTCTCGAGACAAATAGTAATATATGTGGTTCGCAGGAATGGGCTAGAGGAGATTTACTACTGGCTAAGCCCCATACGATTGAAGGATTTAGGGCAATGAGCAATGATAAACTTTTCCACTTCGTCGACGGGACTATGAACCCTACTACAGGGCTTGGTGTAGGCGTAGTAGGGCTCAGGAATGGTGATGACATATACGAGATCTTCAGTGGCTTGGCTCATAAAGATGAGAACGTCGTTTTTGGGCTGCATCGTTTGGAAGAAGAACTCGACCGAATATTTACTTGAGACGACAATTTTAATCTGTTACACTTGTTCAGCAGTAGGCCGTCGTAGCTCAGTGGTAGAGCACGTCCATGGTAAGGACGGGGTCCCGAGTTCAAGTCTCGGCGACGGCTCCACAACAGAAATATTATGCTCTGTAATACAATCGAAGTTCCTGTTTAGTCATAAAAGAGTATTGACTTATCTTCGATATATGATTGAATAGTATTATGATTAATCAGCGTTTGCAACAGTATGAAGAACGAATGGGTAGTAACATCGTCCTAAATGTTACAGCTAAAATCGGTGAGATGGCAGGTTTTAGTATGCTAATCGAAGGTATGGCAACAAACGCGACTGTGAAAGAAGGTTTAATAAGTTGCGCTGTTCTAGTAGGGTCTACAGCCCTAGATGTAGCAACGGGTGGACTTAAACCGTATCCACGTAAAAATGATCTTGAATAACTGATGATCATCTGATAGAATAGTATCTAATATGGCAAAGAAGAACACAAAGCGAGTTTTAGTTGGTTTAGTAGGCGAAGAAAGCGGCGACCGTCTTTACTATACAAAAAAGAATAATCAGAACACTCCTGATAAGCTCAGCCTTAAAAAGTACAACCCACGACTCCGTCGAACAGAAGTCTTTACTGAAACCAAGAAGAATCTTGGCCGAAACGAAGTAAAACCTAAAAAACGATAACAATACGTTTTTATCATTTACAACAGATGTCATCCCTGCTACGGCAGGGATCTTTATTTGTTGGTCCATAACCACAAGCTTGACAAAGTAGTATACTTATGCTAATATGGTTTTGTAATCGAGGTGAGACTCGAGAAGGAGTGAAATGAGTAAAGTTTTAAATATCGTATTAGGATCAGTAGCGTCAATTGTATTATTTATGGGTGCCACTTCTGGTGCATCTGCAGCAACCGCTGCAACAAAATGTACAGTAGAAGCTGCAAAACTTGGTAGTTGGAGCAAAGCCTTCACTATCAGTAAAGATACTGCGACTGTGAAGTTTAAAGTAAACGGTACAAACTGTACTACTCCCGTAACACTTGCTTCTTGGGAACGCCCAACACTTGAAGGTATCAATGACCAGAAGTTGTATAAATATACAACT
>JBGSPG010000093.1:0-3107 GCA_041738725.1 Saccharimonadales bacterium (SeqCode) | reverse complement strand
ATATGAAAGCCCGTCATCTGAACTGTGTACAGGGATCACGACCTTTGGTTCAACCGCTCGTACGATAGAGGCTGCGCCAACAGCATCGAGTGTGTAACCGCTACCACCGACGGGCACAACAACAATGTCTACCATTCCAATGGCCTCGAGTTGCTCTTCGGTTAGTTTACTGTCTACATGGCCGACAAACAGTATTGAGGTATCTGCAGACGAAACTCGGTATATAGTTGCTGACATGTCCCCTGCGCTACCCGTATGTGGCTGCGCAGCGATGCCCTTTACTGAGTAGTCCTCAAACTCGTACTCACCTGGGCTTGTCACTACAAATAGTTCGTCTGATATACCCTCGGCAAACACAGGTTGCGTGGTAAGAACCGTATTAGTCTTCTTTAAATCAGTTTTTAGTTCAGCAATATCACTCTGAGGATCGATTGAAATAACCGACTTCTTTGTAGTCACTTTAATGCTATTTGCGCCGTAGTATTGAATTTCCATGTATTTTCTCCTATTTACTTTCTGCAAACTTCTTCATAAGGCCACTGGTATCTGCCAGGACTGAATGCTTACTGTTAGTTACCGTACTAATGAATCTGTCTTTAATTTCAAGACGATATTTAAATTCGCTCTCGGCAATCACAGTGTATTTTATGGCATTACCCTCTTCAAGTTCAATTGTTTTCATTAACTTCTCGAGCTTTTGCTTATTACTAGAACCGACAAGCACTAAATCAATATCTGAACCCTCTAGGCCCACAAGCGCACCAGTAGTAATAATGATATCGAACGAGCCAACCGCCTGTAGTCGCTTCAGTAGATCGCCCTGAGAGGCTGTAGAGATGTCTTGTTGTGGAAGTTCAACCGAAAAGATTGATTGGAGCGCCTTAAAATGCTTATAGCCCTGATTTACTTCGTAATACAGCTTATTATTTACGCTATCTGAACGAATTATGCCGATTCCGGAAAGGTTTGCAAGCTCACGGCGGACAGAATTTATTTGTTCGTCAATTTTACGTGTAAGTTCACGGACATAAAAAGATCGTCCTGGATTTGCCAGAAACAATTGTAGAAGTTTAACCCTCGTTTTTGAACCAAATAACTGCTCAATCATGTGCTGTTATTGTAACAAACTTATTCAAGGACACCTAGATTGTTCACTTTTTACAACAATATAACCTAACGTGGGCGCAGTGCGGCAATAGTGGCGGCACTTGTTTCAAAACTATCGTCCAATGGCTCTTGCTGCATATCCACCCCTTGACGCGCTAACGCACGTGCCAATATTTCATCTGCTAGTTTTGGGTTCTTTGCAAGAATTGGACCATGCATATAGGTACCGAATACATTATTAACAACAGCTCCCTCTGTTTTGTCTTCGTTATTATTACCTGCACCCTTTTGCACCGTACCGAGCGGCGTAGTACCTGTGCCTAGGAACGTTCTACCTGAATGATTCTCAAACCCAACCAGCTTACCCCAGGGTGATTCAACTACAACGTTACCAATAAGACGCTCCGTACCAGCAAATGTCTCCAGATCAAACACGCCTGCGCCCGTAATTTCACTTGTATCGGTCAGTACAAATCGTTTACCAAATAGTTGGTACATCCCGCACACCATCAACCCCACCAAACCGTCCTGACATTCAGCCCTCAGTTCGGTAGCATACTTCTTGAGATCATTCTGGATGAGAGTTTGGTTAGAATCCTGCCCACCACCGCCAATAAGTATGTCTATCTTCTGCTTGCTCAGCTCTTTTAGACTGTCCAAAGTAACGTATTTAACCTTAAAACCACGTGATTCTAGCCGATAGCGCAGGGTAATAATATTACCCATATCGCCATATACATTCATCTGTTTTGGATATAAATGACCTATGGTGATCGTGTTTTTTACCATATTCGTGGCACCTTTCCGTATTTACCAAGCTCCGTGCGAACCTCAAACAACGAAGTATAGGTTGGAACGATTACAATCTCCGTGGCACTACCATGCAAAATTTGCTGAATTACGTCTTGGACAGATGTATTACACTGCGTCTTGTAACCGTCTTGCTTGAGTCTCACTGCCATATCGTAACCCCTGATTCCACTTGTAAAAAGCTCTGCGCTTTTTGGGATATTTCCCTTAAGTTCAACATCCCACAACCACGAAACGTCTCTTCCGTCAGCCAGTTTATCGTTAATAACAAATAACACCACGTCAGGATTCGCATTTTTTATAAACGTCTGCAAATTAGAGACAAATCCGCTAGGGTTCTTAATAAGCGCAACGGTAATTGATTTACCCTGTATAGAAAGCTTCTCTCCACGTCCAAATGGTATCTCCATCTCCTCTAGTGGCTTAAGATACCTTGAGACATCTTTGTATCCTAGAGCGGTGATAACTGCCATAACCGCCGTCGCATTCAGTGCATTATGAAACCCCTGAAGCGGCACGGTAAACTGATGCCTGCTTTCATGCCCACTGGTACCATCTTCTACAGTAAGCCGTATTCTTGCATCTACTTCAGAGTACTCAGCTAACGTCACATCTGCTTTTTTTACTTCCGAGTCAGCAGTGGCGCTATGGAGAGTCTGTTCATTTACAACTCCACTCATCAGCCGGCTGCTGACCCCGAACGAAACGGTAGTACCAGTATTTTTATGCGCTGCGTTTTTCAGTAGTGGATCAAGCTGGTTATACACATATATATCTGCCTTCTGTGCAGCATCCGCTATAAACTGAGCAGTCGTATCAATTTCGCCGTACCTATCAAGCTGATCGCGAAGTACATTTAGCCCAGCAACTAGTCTTGGGGATATTTTTTTAGTAAAAATCGGGGCATAGGCCTCATCCATCTCAAAAATAAACCAGTCTGTTTGCTTAAGACTACCCAAATATGTCATATCTTCAATCAGTGCAGCAATCAACCCCCGGGTCATATTACTACCGGTACTATTTGTGACAACTCGTTGACCAGCACCCCGTAGAGCCTCAACGAGCATTTTTGTAGTAGTAGTTTTGCCGTTCGTACCCGTTATAAGTATCACCTGCTTCTCTACCGGCTTTAACACCTTCGGCAGAAAATTGGGATACAGCCGCTCGATTATTAATCCGGGAAGTGCTGA
>JBGSPG010000084.1:0-6330 GCA_041738725.1 Saccharimonadales bacterium (SeqCode) | reverse complement strand
GGGATGAATCGCATCGGTTTGCAGTTAGTTACCACACTCATCTTAAGCGTACCGGCCAAACAAAGAGTGTACTTGATGACATCCCGGGTGTAGGCCCGTCCACTAGAAAAAAACTACTAAAAGCCTTTGGATCAGTATCTGAAATTCAGTCTGCCCCAACTTCAGAAGTTGCTAAGCATGTTGGGTTAATTAAGGCAAAAACCATAAAAGCGCATTTGCCTGAGGTACAATAGGTCTCATGCTCGACGCAAAATTCTTCTCAGGTAACCGAACTAGTCTCAGGTCACTACTTAAGATCGACGGCGTTGTTATGCTAACAGCTAGTGGGCTTGTGCAGCGGAGTGGGGATAGCGTGTATCCATTCCGGCAAGATAGTAACTTCTACTACCTGACTGGTCTATTAGATCCCGACCTTATACTTGTTATGGATCTTGGTAGTGGTGATGAGTTTATAATATTGCCGAATAAGTCAGAGGCAGAAACTACTTTCGGCGGTGAAATATATTGCGACGATCTTGCAAAAATGTCTGGTATCGACACGGTATATGATTACACTAACGGATGGAAAACAGTAAATGATTTGCGAATGATTCGCAAAAATGTCTATACGGTAACTGCGCCACCTGTAAGAATCACTCACACTGATTCATTCTATACAAATGGGAATAGACGTAGATTAATGCAAAAGCTGAAGCGCGCACAGCCGGCTTCTCCGCTTTGTGACATCCGCGCCGAGTTTACTAAGCTACGCCAAGTTAAACAGAAGCCTGAAATTGAAGCGATTAGGAGTGCAATCGCTTGTACTACTGATGGTCTACGGTCTGCATCTGCACAAATCAACCAAGGAGTAACTAGTTATCAACTGAAGGCCGAACTCGATTATGTGTTTGCACGTAACGGTACTGAGCACGGTTTTACACCGATAGTATCGAGCGGTAAAGACACCTGCGTGATGCATTCGACTCGTTTGGATAAGAAGGTAGCTGAAGGTGATCAAGTATTATTCGACATCGGCGCTGAGCATCAGCTCTACTGTGCTGACATTTCTCGAACCTATTTTTGTGGTACCCCAACTCCGCGGCAGAAGGAAGTATACGATGCAGTTTTACGGGTGCAGCGTGCAGCTGAGAAGCTCATTAGGCCAGGTGTGGGCTGGAGAGATTATGTTATTGCTGTTGACTATATAATGGGAGAAGAATTAATTAAGTCGGGCCTCATTACAGAAAATACCAGGAAAGAAGTGCATAAGTACTTCCCACACGCAATAAGTCACAGTCTTGGTCTTGATGCCCATGACCCCTGCGATTATACCCAGCCAATGCAAGAGAATATGGTACTTACAATCGAGCCCGGCATCTACATTCCTGAAGAAGGAATAGGTATCAGAATAGAAGATGACTATATAATTACAAAAAACGGTATAAGTAACCTGTCTGGGTCTGTTCCTCGCTAGAGACGACTACAGTTTCTGCTCACGCTTCTATGTTAGAATAAGTGTAATGAAGCAACAATTTTATCAACTGCTTGTTAGAGTCGGCGCAAATGCAATCGGCATTTTTTTTGTCGCTCAGTTTATGACCAAAATAAGTTACCAAGAGAGCTTTAGTGCGCTTTTAATTGCCGCCTTAATACTCGCGGTAGTCAACGCCGTGATACGCCCGTTTGTAGTAATTCTTGCCTTACCGGCCTACCTGGTTACGCTCGGGCTATTTTCAGTTGTAATCAATGCGATGATGCTCTACTTGGTTGATTTTCTATATGGACCATTCGATGTAAGGGGAATATTTGCCCCAATACTTGCAGGTATAGTCATAGGCTTGGTAAACTATATACTAACGAGAGTGTTTGATTCAGTCTCTGACGAAAAAGGAACCAGTAATGACTAATATATTTCAGATAATTACCATCGTAAGTGCAATACTCATGACAACCATGATACTGCTTCAGACGCGCGGAGCGAGCTTGGGCGCTGGTTTTGGTGGTTCTGGTGAACTCTTTACCGATAGGCGTGGTGTAGAAAAATCCATGCACCAGTTTACGGTTATTTTGGCAGTTGTTTTTGTCGGGTCGCTTGTACTCGGTATTATCGGCGCGTAAGCTGCCTTACTGCAATGTCACACATAGATACATCTAAAGAAAAAACCGCGGATCTTGCAAAAAAGGTCAGTGAGCAAGCGGCCGACATACAGTCTGCATCTTCCGAGCACGTAAAAAAACATTTTACGAGACGACTTGGCAGAATAGAGGGTGTTAAGCGTTTTGTGGCAGGTTGGCTGCTATTGGTTACAAGTGTTATTGCGCTTTCTGTCGTGACGCTTGTCCAAATATATGCTGCCTCACATGTTGATAGAAGTGCAGCTGGTGGCGTATACACCGAAGGCATGGTCGGTACTGTAAATAACTTAAACCCACTATTTTCAGCCGGAGTACTAGACGAGAGCACATCTCGACTACTGTTTAACGGGTTACTTCGATACGACACTGAGGGAAATCTTGTGCCAGACTTAGCGTCAACCTGGAAGGTAAATGACGATCGTAGAACGTATGTTGTTGATCTCAGAAAAGATGTAAAATGGCACGATGGCCAGCCGCTGACTGCCGCGGACGTTGTCTTCACAATTAAGGCTATTCAAAACCCGGCGACGCGGTCATCTCAGTTTGCAAGTTGGCAGGGTATCACTGTTGTGGCACCCTCAAAGTATCAGGTCACGTTTACGCTCCCAGCTACGTTAGCTGCCTTTCCCGGCTCGCTAACCGTGCCGATTCTTCCCGAGCATCTACTCGGTGAACTAGATCCAGAAATGATTCGAACTGCGGACTATAATACAAATCCAATTGGAACGGGACCATTCGTAATGCGTGTACTGCGTAAAACAGGTGATCAGCAACAGCTTGAGCTGAATCAAAATGAAGCATATTTCAGAGGTGAGCCAAAACTCGACCGTTTTATTATTCAGACATTCAAAGATGATTCCAGCATGAAGCAAGCACTCAGTGAACGAGAAATCACCGCAGCAGTCGGCTTAAATGCCGTAACATCAGATGACCTGCTTAGTGATAAAAGCATACGTGTTCAAAATACCCCACTCTACAGTGGTGTGTACGCATTCTTCAAGACGACAAATCCGGTACTGAGTGACGTTAAGGTTCGTAGCGCACTTGCCACCGCAGTTGACAGGCAGGCAGTTTTGAAGCTATTTAACGCACA
This sequence comes from Saccharimonadales bacterium (SeqCode), assembly GCA_041738725.1. Taxonomy (GTDB): domain Bacteria; phylum Patescibacteriota; class Saccharimonadia; order Saccharimonadales; family UBA7683; genus JAGOUG01. The sequence continues at coordinate 3,122 of JBGSPG010000084.1, read as the reverse complement.
GTACCCACCGCTAAAGACTCCGCTCTTACCAACACAGCTCGGCTTTAACGCAGCCTATTCGCAAGTAACAAGCGTTGCAGACGCAAGCAGGTTATTGGACGAAGCCGGCTGGGTAAAGCAAGCAGATGGCATTCGGTCTAAGGGCGGTGCACCACTTGAACTACGACTGGTTACGGTAGATTCACCTGATCAGGTACGTTTAACAAATGAGCTTCAAAAACAGTGGGCCAAGGTCGGTGTATCGATTCAACCACAGCTTCTTTCCGCTGAGCAGCTTCGTCAGAATGCGCTCGCCACTCACGATTACGACATTCTACTGTACGGTATTTCTATAGACCATGACCCCGACGTGTATGCCTACTGGCATTCATCTCAGGCACGCCCTGGTGCAAATAACTTTTCAGAATGGAAGTCTCCACGTGCAGATATTAGTCTAGAGGTAGCTCGTACACGTCTTGAACCAGTACTGCGATCTGCTCGGTATCAAACCTTCCAAGACGAATGGCAGAAGTCGGCTCCTGCAGTTGCATTATACCAATTACAGACTACCTACGCCTTCCATCAGAACGCAACTGGCTTCGTTTCCGTAGCCTCAACTAATGCTTCTGATCGGCTTACGAACGTAGAAGACTGGACAGTAAATACGCAGTCGGTTTTGAAGACCCCATAATAGACAGCTAGGAATTGATGGTCGCGTGTTACTAAGTGCATACATCAATTTGATTATGCTTTGGATGCCATCATTCCAGTGGTAATATTTGTTTAAGGAGAGAATATGAGCACAATCGAAAAAATTGTAGTGGGTGGGTGGAAGTTGGAGGATAGCAAAGATAAGCTAGTAGTTGCGACCGATGGTGGTCTCCATACACAGATGTTGGGATTGCTGACTTTAATTCCTGCCAATGCGCATCAATCTCGGGGTGTGCATGATCTTGTCGGGGTTACGAGTGCTGATGGTTGTACGGTATTTACGCTAAAGACCTATCTAAATCGAAGTGTGCACAATAGGGCTCATGTTAATGCAGCGGAACTAAGATTTATGCAGGGTGTGCGAATTGGCGAAGCTGTCTGCGAGTTGACTTCGATATTTCACACTCCAGATTTTACTATTCATCAACCACCGATGTTTGAGGGTGGGCGAAAAATATTGCCCTGGAACAGAGATGTACTCGATAGGGTTATGATTGGTGGGTCTAGGCCAGCACCAGCACTATTACCTGTGTATGCGACTATAGAAGAACTCGCAAAAGATGTAGAGAAACTTTGTCCCGTTACAGAACCAGGAATGATCGAAAAGTTACGAGAATTACCAGCCGGTATAGAGCGGGCACGCGCGACCGAATTCGAGGAACTTGCACAAGAGTTAACACTCACGATTTAAGGATTCTATAGACTAGACTGTGGTATTATTAGTGCATATGGTTAGAAATTTTGGAGGGTCTTATGAGTAAAGTAGCTCAGTATTTACGACAGCATATTGTTGGCGAGGTTACTACCGCAGCCGGCGTTCGTGATTTTTTTAGTACCGATGGTAGTGTTTTCACTGTTATGCCACAGATGGTTGTGTACCCACGAACCACAGATGATGTTCGCAAGATCGCTCGTTTTTCTTGGCAACTTGCGGAGCGTGGTAAATCAATCTCTATTACTGCGCGTGGGGCAGGCAGTGATCAAGCAGGCGCATCACTTGGCGATGGTATTTCATTAGTATTTCCTGCACATATGAATAAGCTGATAGAGCTTGATACTAAACATAATATTGCACGTGTACAGCCAGGTATAAATTACCGTAATTTCCAGGATACTATTAAAACGCATGGTCGTTTTTTGCCTCCGTATCCGAGCTCAATTGATTATTCAACAATTGGTGGGGCGGTTGCTAATAACGCAGCGGGTGAACGAACTATTAAGTACGGTGCAACAAGAGAATTCGTTAGGGGCCTCAAGGTTGTACTTGGTAACGGTGAGCTTATAGAAACAAAACGTCTTACCAAGCGTGCCCTTAATCATAAAAAAGGTCTTGCTACGTATGAAGGCGAAATTTACAGACAGCTTGATGGCCTCATTTCTGACAATAAAGAGTTGATCGGTACAATTGCCAAAAATGTCAGCAAGAATTCAACCGGGTACGACCTTGCAGACGTTAAGCGACCGGATGGATCGTTTGATCTGACACCACTATTTGTTGGCTCCCAGGGTACACTTGGAATTATTACAGAAGTACTGCTGAGTATAGTGCCAAATAATATGCAGAGAACACTCGCCGTTATTGGATTTGAGACTATAGATGATGCCGATAGTGTTGTACAGGGCATCAAAAACCTTGCACCAGCGGCACTGGAGATGGTAGATAAGCATTTGCTTGAGTTTATCAACAAACACTACCCCGATCAGCTTAAGGGTCTTATAGACGCACCATATCCAGCTATTCTTTTATTGGTTGAATTTGATGATATCGGTCGCGGTATTCAGGCACGTAAAATTAAAAAACTAACAAAATTGGTTAAAAAAGTTACTTCTGATTTTCAGATCACCGATAATTATGAAGAGCGCGAAGAACTTTGGAAGATCCGCCATTCAGCTGCTGCGGTAATCTCACACAGCGAAGGTAAAAAGAAGGCGCTTCCAATTATTGAAGATGGTGTAGTACCGCAAGACCAGTTCCCTACATTTGTTCATAACATTTACGCACTCTTTAAAAAATACGATCTCGATTCTGCGGTTTGGGGCCACGCAGGCAATGCGAACCTTCACATGCAGCCATTCCTCGATCTTTCAACCCTTGGAGACAGGCAAAAGGCGTTTAAGCTCATGGACGAATACTACGCTATGGTTATGGCAATGGGTGGCTCTACAGCCGGTGAACATAATGACGGTCGACTTCGTGCACCATATTTGCCTGCACTCTATGGCCCAGAGGTGTACAAGTTATTTGAAGCAACAAAAAAGATTTTTGATCCGCATGCAATATTGAATCCTGGTGTAAAGATTGGTGTTACAAAAGAAGATCAACTGAGGGAGCTGCGGCACGAGTATAATATGGATCATCTTGGCCACCACCTACCACGTACGTAGGTCCGTTGTCTTCATCTGTTATTCGTGCTAGAATTCAGCCTGACTTT
>JBGSPG010000096.1:0-7160 GCA_041738725.1 Saccharimonadales bacterium (SeqCode) | reverse complement strand
TACCGCTTCCATTTGGTCCGACGATTGCGTTCATGTCACCCGCAAACAAAAAACTCGCATCAGTGTGTGAACGTACGTTCTTTAGTTCTAGGCTTTTGATACCAATCATTACTATTAGTATACGTCAGAGTGGACGGCGGTGTATAATAGATCAAGACATGGGAGTAAAACAAAACACACCGAAAGGTGATCAGGTACTGACTGCAAAAGATTTTGTGCACCTGCATAATCATACGCAGTACAGTCTACTCGACGGATTAACTAAGATCCCAAAGCTAATTGAATTCGTGAAAAAAGACGGCATGGAAGCCGTCGCCATGACCGATCACGGCACGCTTTCTGGAGCGATTGATTTTTATAAAACAGCTAATGCAAATGGAATCAAGCCCCTTATTGGCATAGAGGCATATGTTGCTACAAGAAAACACACCGATAAAGACCCACAGAAAGATAAAGCTCGGTTTCATTTAATTATTATTGCCATGAACCTCACGGGGTATCAAAACTTGATGCGGCTTTCGACAACTGCAAATCTAGACGGATTCTATTATTATCCGCGAGTTGACCATGACCTGCTAGAAAAGTATAACGAAGGTCTTATAGTCCTGAGCGCATGTATGGGTGGCGAAATAGGGCAATCTATTAAAGATGGAAACTATAATGAGGCAAAAAAGATTGCAAGTTGGTATAAATCTGTTTTCGGCGATAGATACTATCTTGAGATCCAAGATCACGGACATCCTAACAACCCAATGCATAGCAAAGAACAAAAAATTGTAAATGATGGCGTTCTGAAGCTTGGTGGCGAGCTTGATATTGCCGTAGTTGTCACCTGTGACGCACACTATTTGACGCACGAAGATCAAGAAGCACACGAAGCCCTACTCTGCGTAGGAACGGGATCTTTTGTTTCTGACGAAAAGCGTATGTCACTGAAAGAATACCCGCTGCACGTAGAAAAGAGTGCAGAAATTATTGGACGCTGGGGAAAAGAGCACCCTGAGGTAGTCAGCAATACAAAAGCGATAGCTGACAGGTGTAATGTTGAAATCGAACTTGGAAAAATATTGATACCTAAGTTCACCGTTCCAAAACCTTATGATGAAAAATCATACCTACACTTGTTGGTGTATCGTGGGCTTGCCTGGCGCTATGGTGGGGTTGAAGAATCTCGTTCGCAGCGTATCACAATGGAAGAGGCGATGACTACGCTATCACCAGAAATACTAGAGCGCACAAAATTTGAGCTCGGTGTAATAGACAATATGGGCTTTAATGGCTATTTTTTGATTGTTCAGGATTTTATAAATTGGGGCAAAGATAAAGGTATAATTTTTGGCCCTGGTCGCGGCTCAGCTGCCGGATCAATAGTTGCTTTTGCTACGCGCATAACTGAACTTGATCCAATAAAGTATGACTTACTATTCGAGAGGTTTCTTAACCCAGATCGTATAAGTATGCCAGATATAGATATAGATATTCAGGATACGCGTCGGAATGAGGTTATAGAATACTGTGCTGAAAAATATGGCCACGATAGGGTCGCAAATATAGTTACGTTTGGCACGATGGCCGCCCGCGCAGCAATCAGAGACGTTTCACGAGTGCTAGAAGTTCCGTATGCTGAGGCTGACAAACTTTCTAAACTTGTTCCTCCTCCCGTGCAGGGCCGTCATATACCACTTGCAACAAGTATTAAAGAGGACCCCGACCTACGGAGAGAGTACGAAAATAATCCGACTTCTAAACGGGTGATTGACCTGGCTATTCGACTTGAAGGTACAGTGCGAAGTCACGGGGTGCATGCAGCGGGTGTGGTGATTGCCCCTGATGAAATTGTGAAGTTTATCCCTCTAGAAATGGCGCAGAAGGGTGTTGTGTCTACGCAGTATCCTATGGGGCCGGTAGAAGACCTGGGCCTTCTTAAAATGGACTTTCTGGGCCTGTCCAACCTAACGATTTTACGTAATGCAATCAGAATAATTAAGGCTGTAAAAAAGGTGAGTATCACACCGGAAGAAATCCCACTTGATGATGCAAAGACGTTTGAACTTTTCCAGCGCGGTGATACAACAGGTGTATTTCAGCTTGAATCCGCAGGCATGAAGCGGTATCTCAGAGAACTAAAGCCCACCAGCTTCGACGACATTATTGCCATGGTTGCATTGTATCGCCCCGGACCGATGCAGTTTATTGGTGAGTTTATTGATAGAAAACATGGCAGAAAAGACATTTCATATTTGCATTCTGGTATGGAAAATTCACTGAAGAGTACCTACGGAATTCTTGTGTATCAAGAGCAGTTTATGCAGATCTCTAAAGAATGGTGTGGATTCACCGGTGGCCAAGCTGACACACTCAGAAAAGCCGTAGGTAAGAAGAATATCGACTTAATGCGTAAGGTAAAGGTAGACTTTGTTGACGGCGCAATTAGCCATGGAGGCTCAGATCGAGCGACGGCAGAAAAGTTTTGGGATCAGCTCGAAGAATTTGCAAACTACTGTTTTAATAAATCACACGCAGCGTGCTACGGACTAATTGCCTATTGGACAGCCTACTTAAAAGCACACTACCCTGATGCATTCATGGCTGCCCTGATGACGAGCGATGCTGGTGATACGGACAGGCTTGCAATTGAAATTAATGAGTGTCGGCATATGGGTATTGAAGTACTATTGCCTGACGTGAACGAGTCATATGTTGAATTTGCTGTTGTACCTGACAAGAGCCAAATTCGATTTGGAATGAGCGCAGTAAAAAATGTTGGTGTTGGTGCAGTTGAAGAAATTATACGTGTTCGCGACGAAGGCGGAAGATTCACTAGTACAATGGACTTTTTGGAGCGTGTAGATACGCGTAAGGTTAACCGCAAAACATGGGAGAGCCTCATAAAATCGGGCGGATTTGATGCGTTTGGCCAATCTCGGAGTGATCTTATGTATAACCTAGATGGGTTACTTGCACTCGGCTCTAAAATACACAAAGAGAAGGAAACTAATCAAGCTGATTTATTTGGTGGAACTGATGGTGCGGCACCAAGTATTGCACCCCAGTTTAAGTTTGAATCGTCTCCTGAGCAATTTTCTGAGCGAGATTTATTGTTGTTTGAGCGAGAACTACTCGGTTTGTACCTTTCTCGGCACCCACTTGATGGATACGGTGGTTACCTGGAAGAGCACACGCTGCCGATTGGTGATATTAATAACACCATGGATACCAAGCAGGTCACAATTGGTGGCGTGGTCTCTACGGTTCGTTCTATAGTCACTAAGAATGGTGCTCGGATGGCCTTTGTAAAAATTGAAGATACTTCAGGTGAGTGCGAGTTAATTGTATTCCCTGGTGTATATGAAAAGCTAAACTCAGTATGGCAGCAAGACCAAGTTGTAATTGCAAAGGGCAAAATCAATTACAAAGACAGAGACGGTAACGTCGGCCAAGAACTGAAGATATTAGTTGATCAGGCAAACATAGTTTCAGAAGAAGATGCGAAAGCATATCAACCAAAGGGTAAGAAACCGAAACCACCGAAGGGTACTACGCCGACTAAGTCGGTAAAACCCCCACAGCCTAAGCCGGTTGATGAAAAACCTTCAACACCTCAAACACTATTCGTGCAAATAAAAGATCCAAATGACAGCGAAAAACTACTGAAACTAAAAGAGATCGCAAAGGAATTTCCTGGTAATCAAAGTTTAGTGCTGGTACTCGGTGAGGATGAATCTAAAACCGCACTTAAAATGCCATTCAACGTTCTGATTGGCAGCGACTTAACCCAGCGCCTACAATCATTTTTTGATCCAGCCTGTGTTTTTGTTAAGGATTCATAATACTGTAAAGCGCAATTGCGGTGGCAACAGAAACGTTGAGTGATTCTTTGGTGCCGTGCATGGGTATTTCTAGAACAATGTCCATTTGTTTCAGGGTTTCATCACTGACTCCGTGTATTTCGTTCCCGACTATAAGCGCAACGGGTCGGTTTGGATATTCGGCCTGAATTTTTACGGCACACTCTTCGGGGCTCAGACTGCCTGGAAATTGTTCTAGCGCAACGAGAAAGGTATTTTTCTGTTTAAGTTCAGAGATTACATCTTTAAGTTTTTCTGTGTACTTAAATGGTACGGTGCACTCGGCACCAAGTGCAGTTTTATGTATTTGTCGCGTTAGTTTGTCTGCAAAATGTGGCAGACGGGTATCGTCTTCTAGGCTGGGATACGGTGTATAGCCGCTGAAAATAATTTCTGCAACACCAAGGCCATCACAGGTTCTGAAAAATGCCCCTACGTTATGGGTGCTTCGGATGTCGTGCGCAACGAGTGTAATATGCATAAAAGCTAGTATACCACTGTTATATGACTTACATTTACGGTACAATTATGCTTATGGCTTTTAGTGACGCAACTGACAAAATAAAATTCCGGGATACTGAGGAGCTTAATACTAAGACTCGTGCAGATTTACTGAAGATCCCCTACCTAGATAGCCGTACAGTAATGGAAGCACCTCTTGCAGAAGGTGTTCTTTCTGTCCCCGAGATGTACGAGAATAAAATGGTGACGCTTGTCGACAGAGACAGTCACTACACATTTGGCATTACTATCGGTACGCCACAGCAAGTTCTTAGATCTCTGAGAGATCGTTTCCAAGACAAGGTAATCGACTTCAAGATGATCAGCATGGAAGGGTTCAAGGAATTCATGCTTCGCTTTGATCCGCCGGAAGAGGTTCATTACGACGACATTACCGTGAGTAAAGAAGGCGCCAGTGATAACATTGCAACGGTTTCAGATACCCTTGAAGGGGTAAAATCTGATGACATTCTGCAATATGTCATTTCGCAAGCCGATAAGCTCGGAGCATCAGACATTCACTTCGAAACTGCGCGTACGAATGTTAGATTCAGATTTAGGCTCGACGGGGCTTTACACTTAATTGCAGTGGTGACTCATCAAAAATACCGTCAACTGCAGCAATCTATTGCAGTGAAGGCGAATATTTCTACCTCAGCACCAGACGCCCAGACAGGGCACCTTTCCCAGTCGATAATGGCAGACGACGGCACAGAAAAAATTCTTAACATGCGTATTGAGACGGTACCTACGTTATATGGCCAAGACGCGGTTGTTCGACTATTTAATATGGATGCCAGCCTACTTAACCTAGACAATCTTGGTCTTGATGCGCGGGAGCGCGCCCCGATAGACGAGGTGATCTCTCACCCGCACGGCATGGTTCTAATGGTTGGCCCGACAGGCTCAGGTAAAACGACAACATTGTATTCGATTTTGACACAGCTCAATGATTCTAGCCGAAAAATTGTAACCCTTGAGGATCCTGTTGAATATGGCTTAGATGGAATGAGCCAAATACCGGTTTACAGCCGAGAAGGTGACAGCTTTGCGAGCAAATTACGAGCAGTTATGCGTTTAGACCCTGACATTATAATGGTTGGAGAAATTAGAGATGTCGATACTGCACGGACCGCTCTTCAAGCTTCAATTACTGGTCACCTTGTCGTATCAACGTTTCACGCAGGCTCCGCGGCAGAAGCATTTACCCGCATGATTGATATGATTGGCCAGAACCCGATATTAATTTCTGCAATCAAGCTCATTATCAGTCAACGACTCGTGCGAAGGCTTGATGACAAAACTAAGATTGCCTACACGCCTGACGAAGCCACAAAAAAACATATACAAGATACGCTTACAGATTTACCACCTTCAATTGAAAAACCAGATTTAGAAAATATTACTCTCTACAAACCAGGTAAAAGTGAAGAGAATCCGTTCGGGTATAAAGGCCGTCTCACTGTTTTAGAAGAACTTACGATTACTCCAGAAATTCAAACATTGCTCCGAGACCAGTTCACGGTACCTACGAGTGAAATGATTGAAGAACAAGCCAGAAAAGGCGGCATGCTCACAATGTATCAAGATGGAATTCTAAAGTCCCTACAAGGCATCACTACTATCGAAGAAGTCAACCGAGTTATCTAAATATTATTGCTGAATAGTTTTTGCAATATTCTCAGCAAGGCCTGGTTCAAAGATTGACGGAATGATATTGTCTGCTGTCGGAGTTTCGATAAAATTAGCAATTACATTCGCGGCAGCGAGCTTGTGTTGATCTGTAATTTTGTTGACGCGGTTGTCGAGAGCGCCGCGGAAGATACCTGGGAAGGCGAGGGCGTTATTCACCTGGTTCGGGAAGTCACTTCTGCCAGTTGCTACAACAGCAGCACCTGCTTCTTTTGCAACGTCGGGCATAACCTCAGGTACAGGATTTGCTAGGGCAAATATCACTGAATCTCTTGCCATTGAGGCTATCATTTCAGGCTTTAGTACACCGGGCTGCGAGACCCCGATAAAAATGTCTGCACCTGATACCGCAACTGCAAGGTCACCCCCATATTTAGAGGTGATGGTCTCAGAATCAAGTAAAGCCTGCTTTGTACTGTTAAGATCGGTACGCTCGGAATTGATGATACCCTTACTGTCGCACGCTATAATTTTAGCACCTGGTGCGTAAAGCTTTACTAGCTTCATTATCGCCACACCAGCAGCTCCAACGCCACTCACCGCTATTTTACAGCCGCTAAGCTGCTTATCTACGACCTTCATCGCGTTAATTAGTCCAGCTAGAACTACAATAGCGGTACCATGTTGGTCGTCATGCATGACAGGTATAGAAAGTTCAGATTTCAGTCGGTCTTCAACCTCAAAACAGATAGGCGCAGCAATGTCTTCTAAGTTAATTGCCCCGAAGCTTGGCGCAATTGCCCTCACAGCTGATACGATATCGTCCGCAGAGTGTACGTCTAGCACGATAGGGATGCCGTCTATACCCGCAAATTGCTTAAAAAGCATACTTTTACCTTCCATAACAGGTAGGGCACCTATCGGCCCAAGATTACCAAGGCCTAGTACAGCTGAACCGTCAGAAATAATCGCGACTGTATTATTCAGCCAGGTGTACTCACGAGCTTCTTCTGGATGCTCAGTAACATAGCTACTAACTGCCCCCACACCAGGAGTGTAGTACAAGCTGAGTTTATCTGCACTCACTATTGAATCTTTGGCAGCAACCTCAATTTTGCCACGAAGTTTTTTGTGTAGATCGAGTGCTTTTTGCTGTGCGGGTGTGGGATTATTTGTCAT
>JBGSPG010000114.1:0-5604 GCA_041738725.1 Saccharimonadales bacterium (SeqCode) | reverse complement strand
CTTTTTGAGAGCGGCTTTAAGTGGGATGCCATTTACCATCATAGTTATTATCTCGCTGCTAATCTCTCCTGCGCGGGCTCCAATCATAGTACCGCCAAGAATATAGCCTTTTTTGTTTATATAAAGTTGTAGATATCCTTTTATGGAGTCTTCGGTTATAGAACGATCGTCATCAGAGAGTGGCACCTTGATAGATTTAAACTCTTTATTGCGTATTTTAAGCTCAGCTCTACTTAACCCAAAGGTAGATACTTCTGGATCTGTAAATGTTGTCCAATTAATGCCCACCGAATCGTAAGCTTTCTTAATGGGGTTGAACAGATTGCGAAGTACGGCTATCGCTTGCATTTCAGCTGCATGGGTAAACATGTGTCGCCCTGCAACGTCACCAACCGCTAGTACATGCTTATTTGTAGTCTGCAGGAATTTATTAGTCACAATCGCGCCCCTCGCATCAACGGCAATCTTTGCAATCTCTAGATCAAGACTCTCTGTATTTGGAACTCTACCTATGCCTACAAAAACGGCATCAGCAGGAATGGGGGAATGCTTTTTGCCAGCAACAGCGAATATGACCCGGCCATCTTCTATTCGCTGAACCTTGGAGTTGCACAAAATAGATATATCTTCGTCTTCCAAGACGGTCTTCATCAGTTCGGATATCTCAGGATCCTCTGTATCGAGTATTCTGTCTGATGCTTGAAGAATTGTAACGTTTGAGCCGAGTCGAGCAAAAGCTTGCCCAAGTTCTATGTTAATTGGACCACCACCTATGAATACGAAGTTTTTTGGTAACGTAGTCATGCCAAATATAGTCTCGTTATCGTAGCTCGCAACCGTCTCCAGCCCTTCGATATTCAACTTGCGGGCTCTTGATCCGGTTGCGATAACAATCCGTTTGGCCGAATATTTTTCTGTTCCAACCGCCACTTCTTTAGGACCTGTAAAATTTGCAGTGCCGACTGCAATATCTATGCCCAATTTGCTGAGGTATTCTGGGTTCTCGTGAGCACGAATTACTTCTTTTCGTTCAGAGACATACTGCATCACACGTTTAATATCTACGGCACCTATTGATTGTTTTCTGTAGTGTCCTGCCTGATCGCCGTTTCGTATGATCTTACTGACGTGAAGTAGTGATTTAGACGGCACGCAGCCGCTGTTTAGGCAATCCCACCAAATGTTTCAATTTTTTTGTCGACTAGAAGGACTTTGAACCCCGCTCTTTGCATGAAAATAGCTGTAGTGAGCCCACCTGAACCTGCGCCTATTACAATAATGTCGTGACTATATTTACTATGCATACCTATTACTTTTTTGTTAAGTGTTTGCTAAAGTATTAAACAAGATTCTTGTAATTGAATTTTACCACGTTATGAAGAAAAAAATCATCATTGGCATACTATCACTCCTACTCATAGTTATTGGCTTGGTTAGCTATACTAGAAATTCGCCAGATCCTGTGGCATCTTTACCTAGCAAGACTCAATCACAGCCGGGGCAACCGTCCAGCGTCCCCAGCATTGGTGAACTGATAATTGGGGACCCTCAGGCACCAGCGACTATAACTGAATATGCAGACTACAAGTGCCCGTTATGCAATGAGTTCCACCAAAAGGCATGGCAAGAGCTTAAGACTAACTTCATTGACACCGGTAAGTTAAAGCTAGTTTTTGTTCCGTACCCAGTTTATGGTGAAGACGGCGCTAAAGCTGCTTACGGGTCATACTGTGCAAAGGAACAATCAAAGCTTACTGAGTACCACGACGCACTATTCGACTATATGTGGAGCACACACTATAGAAGCGGTGACTATGACGCATCTGTACGCGATACTTTAAAGGAAAGTGTGCTTACATCTATAACCGACAAACTAGGCATTGATAAGACGCGATTTTTAAAATGTATCAATGAAATAACCTACGACGATGAATACCAAGCGGCACTTAAGTCAGCAGCGGAACGCAGCGTACAAGGAACGCCGACGTTTTTTATTAATAATCAAAAGATCGTTGGGCCTCAGCCATACAGTATATTTAAGACCTTGGTTGAGATACAGCTGTAATGAAACTGGCGCTTAAGTTACGCGTTAAGATCACCTTGGATTCGGTTGCGTATGCCCTGTGGCGGGGTAAGTACATAGTTTTTGTTGGAATTACTACGTATTTTATCGCAAGTTTTGTTGTTTGGTCTCTAAATTTTGGTCTTGTGCAATATATTCTTTTTCAGGCACCGAAGATGACACTTTTGGACAAAATCAACTTCTTCAATGACGGTACGAAGGGAGTATTTACGACATTCAACAACCCGCAGACTATCGGTATCCAGATATTTTCAATTCTGTTTGCGATCAACCTGGCGATGCTGGTTTTTATCTTTCGGAGACATGGGCTACGAAACGTTCCGACTAAGAGCGGCGGTGTGGCCCTGGTGTTTGCTCTACTCAGTAGCGGCTGCGTAGCCTGTGGTACCTCAATAATCGCTCCGCTCTTGATTACCCTAGGAGTAACCTCTGCGCCACTCGTACATGACCTTAGTACAGTTTTTAGTACTATCGGAAGCATTCTGCTTATCTACTCAATCCACAAGTTGAGTATAGTTGTCTCGACTATTAAGGCGAGCGAAGCGTTGATTGTTGTTTAAGTATTTGCTAAAATACTAACTATGAAGTTATTTGCTAAAAAAACTGTTTCTATTACAAAATACGAATCCCGCCTCATCCACGCGATGCAGTTACTGGGTGATTCGACTCGTTTCAAGATGTTTAAATTGTTGATGTCACATGATGAAATGTGTGTCACTGATATTGCCGACGAACTCAGTATTACTGTGTCTGCCGTGTCACAACATTTCCGTAACTTTGAGTTAATTGGTCTTGTCGACAAGGAACGAATGGGCCAAAAAATTTGCTATATGCTCAAAGTTGATGACGAACTTGTTGGTGAGCTAATAGCCATCGCTGGTAAAAATAATAAGTAGATACAGGAGAAATTATGTCAAAATCAGTAACTATATACAGCACAGCAACTTGCGGCTACTGCAAGGCTTTAAAGTCATACTTAACCGACAAGCACGTTGAGTATGTTGAGAAGCATGCAGACGAGGATCAAGCGGTAGCCAAAGAGTTGTACGAAAAGAGCAACCAGCTTGGTGTGCCATTCACCATTATAAAAAACGAAGATGGCGAAGAAGTTTCAGTTCTAGGATTTGATAAACCCAAAATTGATATATTGTTAGGAATTGCGTAAGAGCCTATGAAAGTTTTGTGGCGGGACGAAACATTAGCAGAAAGTGATAAGACTGTACTTATCGAGGGTAATCATTATTTTCCTCCAGAATCAGTGAACCACACACTACTGAAGAAAAGTAAGTACCGATCACTCTGCTACTGGAAGGGTTTAGCAAGTTACTACAATATTGAGTATAAAGGCTCGGTTGACAAGAATAGTGCATGGTATTATCACAATCCGACGTGGTTTTCCAGGAAAGTTGTCGGTAAAGATTTTACTGACTATGTAGCGTTTTGGGGAAATGTAAAAGTTATAAACTAAAGAAGGGTGCAACATGAAGGCAATTTGGAACAATACAGTAATCGCAGAAGCAAAAAAAGAAGATCTTATCAGAATAGAGGGTAGCTGGTATTTTCCAAAAGACTCAATTAAAGAGCAGTACTTTAAGCCTAGTGATCAGCATACAACCTGTTTTTGGAAGGGTCAGGCTAGTTACTTTGACATAGATGTTGACGGTGGCGTAAACGACGGAGCAGCCTGGTATTACCCAAAGCCTATGGACGGGGCCGCGTCTAAGGTCGGTAAAGACTTTACTGACTACGTAGCGTTTTGGCGTGGCGTAGAGGTTGAGGAGTAAACCGATGGCAACACACATCTACGACCTTATAGTCCTCGGTACTGGTGGAGCCGGATATCAAGTGGCGATGAAGTGTAAGCAAGAGGGCTGGGATGTTGCTGTTGTTAATGACGGTCTATTCGGCGGTACCTGCTCGGTGCGCGGCTGTATACCCAAGAAGATTCTGGCGGGTACGGCAGAAATTGCCGATGTTAACAGAAGACTAAGCGAAGTTGGCATTGTAACCAACCAGCCAAAAATGAGCTGGAGCGAATTGATCAAATTTAAACGTACCTTCACTGATCCAGTATCTGACAACACGATAGAGGCCCTAAAAGAAGCGGATATAGATGTGTATGCCGGTGCAGCAAGATTTACAGACGAGCTGACAATTGATGTTAACGGTACCACTCTAGTTGGCAAAAAAATTCATATTGCGGTAGGCGCCAAACCGGCTAAGCTCCCTATCGAGGGATTTGAACATTTGACACTGAGTGACGATTTCCTAGAACTCGACAGTTTGCCCAAGAAGATAGTGTTTGTTGGCGGGGGTTATGTATCTTTCGAGTTTGCCCACATTGCGGCTCGTTTTGGCTCCGAAGTTACTATTCTACACGGAGACGATAAGCCACTTGGGATGTTTGATGCAGACATGGTTGGGACTTTACTTGAAGCAACAAAAGAGGTAGGAATAACAGTCAGCCTTAACTCATCTGTAAAAAAAATCGAGAAGTCTGACGGAGTATTTACTGTCACGACAACCGATGATCATACATTCGATGCAGACATGGTTGTGCACGGAGCCGGTCGCCCGCCAGCTATCGCAGAGCTGAACCTAGAGGCAACTGGTGTGGAGTATGATGCAAGAAGAGGCGTTACTGTAAACGAACGTTTACAAAGTAGTAACCCTAATATATACGCCGCGGGTGATGCTGCGGATGCGGGTCCACCACTTTCGCCTGTTGCGGGTGTTCAGGGTGGCATCGTTGCAGAAAACTTACTCGGGGGAGAGGCGGTGCAGCCTAACTACACGTCGACACCGAGTGTTATATTCACTACGCCCGTAGTAGCAAGTGTTGGATATTCTGAAACGACTGCTAGTGACAAAGGCATAGATTATGATGTGATAAATACCGACACATCGACATGGTTTGACGCCAAAAGACTTGGACAAAAGTTCTCAAAAAGTAAGGTACTTGTTGATAAGAAAAGTCACAAAGTTATTGGTGCTCACCTTATTGGTAATCATACCGAAGATTTGATAGATATCTTTAGTCTTGCCATCGAACTTGGTCTCACAACTGATCAACTAAAGTCACCGATTATGGCATTCCCGACTGCTAGTGATGATATAAGGTATATGTTCTAATGAGTTACACTCTGGAAATAACGCACGATTCAGTTGAAGTAGAACTGATAAGCAGTAAGCTGAATACGTAACTATGACTTTAAAAACAAACAATAGCCAAATAACAACCAAGAGTGACGCTCGTATATACGTTGCAAACAAGATAAACCAGTATCTCGATGCTGATAAGGTGGTCGTATGGTTTGTTTCTGGAGGCTCAAATATATCACTGGCGACAGAAATTAGAAATGCCTTGCACGTAGATAGCTACCCTGGTGCACTACACGTCTGTCTCGTAGACGAACGATATGGGCCAGAAGGTCACATGGATTCAAACTGGCAAGCGCTACTATCCAGTGGTTTTGATCCAACAGGATGCGCTATGCACCCTGTTCTCACGAAAACTAAGC
>JBGSPG010000027.1:0-3679 GCA_041738725.1 Saccharimonadales bacterium (SeqCode) | reverse complement strand
TATCTGCATAACAAACGGGAGACGGGCTGCGTAATACGTACTTATCCAATCTGCGAGCTGAAGGAGGTGACGCGGCAGAACATAGGGCACTATTGAATCGATCGGTTTGGTAGTAAAATTCGGCTTCTGCGTTGTGCCGAGTACGACACCAAGCTTGGTTCGGCTTCCGTAGGGTATGGTTACGATTGAACCCACCTCAATAGCGACCTCAGAGCTGTACGTAAGTACGTCGTTGGTCCCCGCAATAACTCCGACTGGGCATATTAAATAATACTGCACGATACTAGTATAACTTTTGTTACACTCTAAGTATGTATTTTGCATCAAGGACAGAAGCTGGAGTACAACTTTCGGCTGATTTAATGAAGTATCGGTTTGAAAATACCGCAATAATTGCGCTTTCTGACGGGGGGGTTGTAATTGGTGCGCAAATTGCCTCACGGCTTCACTGCCCGTTAATGATGCTACTTATGCAGGACATACTTCTTCCTGGTGAACAGAGTGTACTTGGTGTCGTTGACCAGAACGGTGGCTTCACCTACAACGACATGTATAGTACGGGTGAGCTCGAGGAGTTGCAGTCAGAATTTCACGGCTTAATTGAACAAGAAAAAATGGAACAGTGGCATGTCCTAAACAGAATTTTGGGTGAAGGCGGTATTTTAGATGAAGACATTGTCAGGGGTCGCACTATCATTCTTGTCGCAGATGGGCTAAAGAGTGGATTGTCGCTTCTCGCTGCCTCTAACTTTTTAAAGAAGATCAGTATTCATAGGTTGGTGGTTGTAACACCGATCGCATCTGTTGATGCAGTAGACAAAATGCACCTCCTTGCTGACGAACTACAGGTGTTAACTGTCTCCGATGAGCTAATGGAAATTGACCACTATTATGAGGTAGACGACAGGCCTCCTCACGAAAAGATAATTGATATTCTTAACCATGCAATTTTGAACTGGAAGTAGTGCATAGGTGTCGAAATTACTACGAGATGCATGATATACTAGCAGTATAATGCTTGATACATTTATTACTTCACGAGTGAGACGAAAAATAATTATTGTCTATGCTAAGTACCCAGATTTCAAGACACATGTTCGAGGTCTGGCAAAGCTTATTAGGGAAGATCCCGGTAATATTCAGAGAGAGTTAAAGCGACTCGAAAAAATTGGCTTTCTAATCTCTGAAAAAAAGGGGAACAGTAAGATTTATTACACGAATAAGCACTTTATATTACTCAAAGAGCTTCAAAGCATGGTCCTTAAAAGTCAGCGTTCGCAGGCGAAGTAAAAACTACCCTTGTCAGTAGTCGATATCTGTAGTAAACTACGTTGGTATGATTCAAGTAACACGAAAAGACAATAAAGAAGGTATAGAAAACCTTATTCGTCGTTTTAATCGCAAAGTTCAGTCTGCGGGCGTCATTGCGATTGCAAAAAACAACGAATTCTTCATAAAACCTCTAAGTAAGCGCGACCGTCGCGAAAAAGCGATTATCCGTAAAAGCCGCAAAGCTGAGAAGTTAAAACGAATTCGATTAGGGCAGAAATAATGCTCAAAAGTCGAATCGAGGGAGACCTGAAGACAGCAATGCTTTCAGGGGATTCTATACGAGTAGGCACTCTTAAAATGGTTAAGAGTGCTATTTTGTATAAAGAAGTCGAACTTGGTGAACGTGAACAGGGACTTCAGGATGAACAGGTTATAGTAGTGCTCGTAAAAGAGTCTAAGAAGCGACTTGAGGCTGCAACTATGTACTCAGATGCTGGTAGAACAGAGCAGGCTGCCGCAGAACAAGCAGAGTTTGAGATCATCTCAGAATATTTACCAGCACAGATGACGGATGAGGAGTTGGTGGGTATCGTTGACGACGTTGTTTTACATACCGAGGGCGCTTCAATGAAAGATATGGGGAGAATTATTGGCGCTGTTAAAGCTCGGGCGGGTGCTACAGCTGATGGTGCACGTATAGCTACGTTAGTGAAACAGAAATTACAGTAAAGGGAGAGTGGGATGATTTTATTTTTTGGTCCAGCGGGTGCAGGTAAAAGTGTGCAAGGTCAGATATTAGCCGCTCGTCACGGCTGGCGCTGGCTCTCTTCTGGTCAACTACTACGTGATTCACGTGACTCTGAGGTTATTGAAGAAATGCGTACCGGCGCACTGGTTGGTGTTGATAAGGTAAATCAGATTGTGAGCGATGGCATCAAACGAGCTGAATCGATTGATAAGGTTATTCTTGATGGTTTTCCGCGCTTGCTTGAACAGGCAAAATGGTTAGTCGAAAATCAAGAAGAACATGCCAGGAGCATTCAACTTGTAGTAGTGCTTGAAGTTCCACGTGACGAGATTGAAAAACGACTTCATCTTCGTGGTCGAGTTGATGACACTAAAGAGGCAATTGAACAACGTCTTGCGTTATATCGCCAAGAAATGTATCCGATACTTACTTTTTTTGCAGATCAGCAAATACCTATTTCACACATCGAAGGTGTTGGCAGTGTTGGGCAGGTGCACGACAAGATTGAGGCAGAATTAGAATCATTAAACCTGACAGGCGTAACAGACTAACACTATGTATACAAAAGTAAAAACAGAGCAAGAAATTATTGATATTCGAGTTTCCGGCAAAATGCTTGCCACGGTACTTCAGTATTTGGAACAAAAAATTGAGGTTGGTATGACCACTAAAGATCTTGCTGATCTCGCTGCAGTTGAACTTAAGAGACTAGGTGGAAAGCCTGCATTTTTGGGGTATGGAGGATTTCCCGATGTAATTTGTATCTCACGCAACGACGAGGTTGTGCACGGTATACCAGGGTCTGAAATTATTGAAGACGGAGATCTTGTTAGTCTCGATTTCGGTGTGGACTATAACGGCATGATTACCGACTCTGCTATAACGGTGATTGCCGGAGAAGGTAGCGGTGCAAAACGAAGACTACTTAAGGGCACAAAAGAGGCACTCGATGCCGGGATTAATAGTTTGCATGGCGGTGTACGAACGGGTGATATAGGTGCTGCGGTTGAAAAAGTTATGAACCAATACGGTTTCGGGATAGTTAGAGACTTAGTAGGGCATGGTGTTGGCCACCAGGTACACGAAGAGCCAGATATTCCTAACTATGGCATCGCTGGCACGGGCAAAAAACTCGATGCAGGTATGACTATTTGCATAGAGCCAATGAGTACGCTTGGTGGTGACGATGTAACGATGGATCAAGATGGATGGACAATAAAGACTCGGGATGGAACACTTTCTGCTCACTTCGAGCACACAATTTTGATTACTCAAGATTCAGCCGAAATTATCACCGCTCTCTAAATTAAGATTTGCATCATAAATAGCACAAGCGCTATACTGGTTGCATATGCAGGAACATCAAGAATTAGCGGTGGGTATCGATGTTGGTACTACGACGGTTCGTTGTGCAATTGGCTTAATTAAGGCTGATGATCAGACGGTGAGTTTGGTTGGAATTGGCGAAGCACCAAATAGTGGGTTCAGAAAAGGTAGTGTCGTTAATATATCCGATACTGCACAGGCGGTAGATCAGGCGATTGCACTTGCTGAGCGTATGGCTGGGCAGCATGTGTCTAGTGCAACTGTAAATATTAATGGCACACATATCAAAGGAATTGCGTCTAAGGGTGTTGTCGCAATTTCTAGTGAAGAGAT
>JBGSPG010000014.1:0-4336 GCA_041738725.1 Saccharimonadales bacterium (SeqCode) | reverse complement strand
GTATTGCACAAATGGCCTGCCTTGAATATGCACTCGCTATACATGAAGAACATGGCATATGGGGCGGTACAACTGAAGATGACCGCCGTAAAATATACAAAATTCGTGCACGTTCTATACGAACCACCCAAGATTGAACCCAGCACCGATTAGCTTAATGGTTATCTAGCTAGATAATCAACATGGCATCACCAAACGAATAGAACCGATACTTCTGCGTTATTGCGTGCTGATAGATGCGTTCTAATTCAGACTTTGAACCCAGGAATGCCGCAACTAGTAACAGTAAGCTGGTCCCGGGTAGATGGAAGTTAGTAATCAGCGAATCAACCCGCTTAAACTCATATCCCGGCTGAATAAGAATATCCGTACTGCCGGTCATCCCGGACTTGATCCGGGATCCAATCGATTTATTAGATTCTGAATCGAGTTCAGAATGACAACCAAAGACTGACTCAAGGGTCCGGACAGAGGTGGTACCGACAGCGGTAATGTGCGGCGCATTGGAAATAGCGCGTGCGACGTCTTCGGATACTTCGTAGTGTTCTTCATGCAGATGGCCTGAGGCAAGTTGCTCTGGTGTAAGCGGCGCAAATGTACCGAGGCCAACATGCAAAGTAACTTCAGCCCAATCACGCTGTTTTTTGATCTGATATTCCAGAGCCTGGGTGAAGTGAAGACCTGCAGTTGGTGCCGCCTTGCTCCCGCTCGTTTTTGCATAAATAGTCTGATACTCTGCGGCGAGCGCATCATTCTGAGCAATGTACGGGGGGAGGGGAACGTGCTGCGCTGCAACAAGTTCAGAGTGATCAACAGGCTCTGAAAATACAATTGTTCTAATACCATCTTCATCAATATTGGTCACTTCAGCCGAAACCGAATCGGTAACCGGAACAACCGCTCCCATTTTGAATACCTTACCTGGCCGCACCAATGCACGCACCGATTTATCGTTGACGGATTCTAAAACAAAAATTTCACGCTTGCCGCCGCTAAACAGCATCCGACACATGTCTACTTTAGAATTATTTACCACCACGCAGGTAGGGTCGGGTAGGTATTTAAGTAAGTTATAAAAGTAATCATCAGTGATGGTTTTTGTACGGCGATCATACACTAAAAGTCGTGCGTGATCTCTCGGAGAAGCCGGTTCCTGCGCAATTAATGTTTTGGGTAGATCAAAGTTAATCATTTATAAATCAATACTTTCGAGCTCAATGCCATATAGGGTCAGATACTCACAAACTAACTCAGATGCCCGCAGCAACCGGCGTGATATCGCCTGGTGCGTTAAATCGAGATCAATTCCAAGTTCCTCTTGTGTCATAGCAGTATAGCCATTGAGACCATACGTTTTTTGTATCGTTTCAATCAGCTCCGGTCGGTCTGCGAGCGCTTTATACACCAAGGCCTGAAACTGTTCTGCCATAATTACATCGAGTGCTTCATTAGGATTGCCCAGGCTGATATCTTCGATAGTTGCTTCAAGATCTTTCTCGTTATCAGCAGAAAGCGGACGAGCTAACGAATCAACTCTTTTTACTGTTCGAACGTACTCAAGATCTCGAATATCCTCATCAGATAAACCAGTTTGTCTAGTAATCCAATCGAGTCGTTCGGCTGCTATATCAGGATGAGCCTCAATCTTCTCCCCTAATGCTTCTAGACTTATTGCGGCACGTCGAACTGCTACTGGTATCTCGATACTCTGGCCAATACCCCCAGGCACACGCTGCATTTCTTGAAGAATCCATTGACGAGCGTAAGTAGTAAGACGAAACCCTTTACGATAATCATATTTATGAACAGCTCGTGATAACCCAATATTGCCTTGTTGTATTAAATCCATTCTTGGAACATCTGAATATGGTATAAAGCTATCTGACAAGTGCACAACATAGCGAAGATTAGACACAAATAATTGATTACATGATCTATATGCCTGACTCAACAGTAATTGCTGCGTATCATCAAACGAACATGTTTCAGTGATCGATTCCAGCTCATCGTCCGCTACTTCTGGCAATGTAAACGTATCGATGACGCCCGCTTTTTGAAGTAAGTTTATACCCCTAAAAACATCTACTGCTCGATCCGTAGTTTCCTCACGAGATAGCCGTGGGTAACGGGTGATATCTGCACGATAGAGACTCAGAAGATACTGATCTTGTGAAGCTACTGTTTCAACGCTCATACAACTGTTTCCTTACTATAACCAAATTATAACAGATGAATGTGAAAATTATCATTGACTTTTTATTAATCTTGTGCTATAATGGTTTATTATGAATAGTCATAGCAATCACAACCAATCAATGAACTTCCAGATGAATACAATTTCTGGCGGTATGTATGGTGTGGCGAAGATGACATCACTTACTGCACAAAATTGTGCGCACCTGGCTTATCCAACAAACTTGTAACTCTTACATATATAAAAAGTAACAAATCGAGATGAGCCTCCAACCTGAGGTTTCTTTAGAAAATTAAACACTAAAAACTACACTTCAGCATTGGAAGCTTTTTTCGCTTTGGTCGTAACAGACTAAGGTGAGTCCCTTCACATTCTTCAATAAATAACACTCAACTAAGGAGCGGGTATGACCCAACTACAGTTCAAACGCAATTTGCGCCTCATTAACTGGCTGGCGGGTCTTAACAACGCCAGCTTCTTCGTCCCCTTCGCCGTACCGTTCTGGCTCGGCGAGGATCTGACCCAGCAGAAGATTTACCTACTGCAGAGCATCTTCACCCTCGTAATGATGGTGCTCGAGGTGCCAACTGGTGTACTGGCCGATCGAATCGGCCGCCGCACCAGCTTGATTATCGCAGCATGTGCCGCAAGTGTGGGCTTCGCGTTTTACAGCATGGCCCACGGGTTTTGGCAGTTCGCTGCCGCAGAAACCCTGCTTGCACTCGGGCTCAGCCTGAACAGTGGCACCATCGAAGCCATGCGCCATGAATCGGCGTTGGCACTCGATGGCGACCACGGCAGAAGCTCGGCAGGTACGGCCCATTCGGCCCGCCTGCTCAGTGCAGCACTCTGTTCAGTTATTGGTGGCGTGGTGGTGAAGATCTTCGGATTTCGCACTGCCATGGTACTCGATGCCCTGACCTACGTTGGCGCAGCATTGGTCGTCCTCAAGATGGCAGAACCGCCGCACCAACTGCGGACGCGTGGACAGTTCAAGAAGGCCCGCCCGCTCCTCTGGAGCATGGCAGGTCTGATTCTACTGTTTGCGTTGCTGCGCGAGGCAACACATATTCCCGTCTTCTTGAACGCTCGCGTTCTAGAAGGTGCAGGAATCAGCATCGGTTGGTATGGGGTGATCTTCGCATCACTCCAGCTGATCGGTTCGCGTGTTGCACGTGTTGGTCACCGCTGGGAATCGAGCATGGGGGAGCGGCGAACAATCTGGCTTCTGGTCAGCTTGGCGACCGCAAGCTACCTGGCAACAGGTATGTTACCCGCCAGAATGGCACCGCTTGGCCTCATCGGCTTTGGCGTGTTGTTTGGCCTGACTCGGCCGTTCATGGACCACGCGCTTAACAGCCGTGTTCATGACAACAGCATGCGTGCCACAGTCAATTCGTGCGCCACGCTGGTTTCACGCAGCCTGTACTTCATTGCTGGTCCGCTCGTCGGAACACTGGTGGATACGCGCGGCGTGCAATCCAGCTTGGTAATCGTAGGTGTAGCGTTCGCGCTACTAGTTATTTTGCCGCTGCGATCGTCGCTCCGGTTTATTGAAAGGAGGTGAGAGGCTGGCGAGGAGTCGGCGGAGTGCAGGTGAAATACCCTGCACCCGTCGACTCACTCGTCTTTTTTTGTGTCTGTTTTTGGTTTAACAATGAGATCACCTGTGATTGGATCGAACAATACTCGGTGCATCTCTTTGACTAATTCATCGCGCACTTCATGAACCTCAGGAAACTCTGGGTACTCAATACGAAGTTCCACACTACGCCGCGTTCGAACATCTGTCAGCATATCTCTATTAGTAATACCGTATGTTTGAAAGAAAGTACTCGCACCATCACCGGCTACATTCGTAAGCGGCGGCATTAGCTTGTCTACTAGACGTACGAACCGTGCCTCTGGTAAAACCTGTTCTTCATACTCACCAAGAAGGTTAGACCAGTATTTTGGGAGTTCTTTACGAAGCTTCTCTACGGCTATAGTTTCAGCGGCTTCTTTTGCCTCGCGGTCAGCCTGAGATATATTAAATGTAGGCACATCCCCGGTGATTGCCTCTGGGGTGTCGTGTATTAAACAGAACTGCGCTACCTTGGCCTGGTCAAGATCAGGGTAAAACGCATCAGCAAGGTGCAGTGC
>JBGSPG010000007.1:0-4263 GCA_041738725.1 Saccharimonadales bacterium (SeqCode) | reverse complement strand
GCAAAGACAGCAAGAAGCTCCGGGCTTGGATCTTCAACCTTAGAAAGTAGCGTTTCGGCGCTCGCAATATAGTAACCTGGCGTAATACCAGATATATTCTCGGGTGTTTGACTTTTTTCGTGCATGTGTAATAGTTTACAGTTACACGAGATTTAAGCAAGCAGTAGCACTAACGCGTAAAAGGGGAGTCGATGAGAGAGCTACCCGTTTGGGTGACTCCTTGAGCCGGAGCTTTTGAGGAGCAGTTTTTCTAGCGATATTTTGCCGGTTTCGGGATCGTATGCTCCACGCAGGAGCTTCATACTTGGGTAGAGTGACCAGAAAACTATAATCGGGATGTTCACGGATGCTTCACGAATACCATGCCCTTTATACGTGGCGGAGTACATCTTCATATACTTTCTAAAGTCAGCAGGGGAACTTTCCATTCGGCGCGACGATACTCCGGCAATCATTTTTTTATCAAAATAAATATTGTAATCGTAATCTGTTAGATGGATCGCCAAATCTAGATCCTCGTGATAGGCATCTTCATGACATACGACATCGCGCATTATGCGCCAGGCATCGCGTCGTATTGCCATATTACTGCCGTACAAAAACTTAGATTTTGTGGAAAGCTTATCAATGCCACCCCGAATAAGGGAATCGAACTTCTGGCCTGTCGGCTTGGCGGGCATATCGTGATAGTAGACAGGGCCGGTTGCAGCGGCGATGGAATCATCAGCAAAAACACTGATCACTTGTTCTGCCCAATCTGGCTCAAGCAGAGAATCGGCATCAATCCGGCCAATAATATCCGTAGTGGCAGTATCGAACCCAGTATCACGGGTATGTGTAACACCTTGTTTTGGTTCTGTAATTAATTTTACGCCCTTAAATCGAGCGACTATCTCTGCTGTCTCATCAGTGGAGTTATTGTCTACTACAATAACTTCATCAAACGGATGTGTCTGTGCGAATACGGCAGTCAAGCATGATTCTATAGACTCGGCTTCATTATAGGCCGGTATGACCAGGCCGATTGTTAACGGATGTGTGTGTTCCATATTATGACTCTTAGTATAGCACTAGTCTGCATTACAGATTGTTATGCTTATGGTATTATTATGGTACTTATAGTAGGTCTATTACATTATGGCAAAACAGAAACCCAATCCAAACAAAAAATCTTCCACGCCTAAAAAGGCGGTGGGTAAGAAATCAGAAAGTAAGCTTCTAGCCATTAAGCGATGGTGGGCCGCCAGGCGTATATGGCAAAAAGCCCTGATTCTTTTGGTACTCGCGTTCACACTCTTCCTGGGGAACCTATATGTAATGTCACTCTATTACAGATGGAAGCACCAGGATGAACCACTTAACTACGGGGTAACATTTTCCGCACCATATGCTCGGTATCTTGGTGTCGAGCCAAAAGAAACGCTTGACGCGCTAATAAATGATATGGGTATTAAAAACTACCGCTTGATGAGCTATTGGTCTAGTATCGAGCCAACTAAAGGCACCTACGATTTTAAAGAACTCGACTGGCAGTTTGATGCAATTGAAAAGAGTGGCGGAACGGTCTCGCTAGCAATCGGTCTCAGGCAACCCCGTTGGCCAGAGTGCCATGCGCCAAAATGGGCGAGAGATCAACCTGTTGAAGCAGTATACCCAGAGTTAGAAAACTATATTGGTGCTGTCGTAGAGCGCTACAAAGACAGACCGAGTCTGAAGAGCTACCAGCTAGAAAACGAGTACTTTCTAGAAGTGTTCGGTGAATGTACCGATTACTCCAAAGAGCGGCTCATAAAAGAATTCAACTACGTCAAGAAGCTCGATCCCAACACCCCAATAATTGTCAGCCTGTCTAATAATTACCTCGGCATCCCTGTGGGTGACCCACGCCCAGATCAGTTTGGCGTGTCTGTCTATAAACGTGTCTACGACGCTACCATTACAAAACGCTATTTTGAATACCCGTTCACGCCGTGGTACTACGGAGGGAGAGCAGGCTGGACAGAACTCCTTACCGGAAAATCATCAATGCTACACGAGCTTCAAGCCGAGCCGTGGGCACCGATGCCACTTATAGAGGCCTCGATTGAAGAGCAGAATAAATCTATGGACGCAGAACGTTTAGCGGGAAGAATCAAGTATGGTGAGGCAACTGGCTTCCGTGATATATACCTTTGGGGCGGTGAATGGTGGTACTGGCGTAAAGTAAAATTCAACGACCCAAGCCTCTGGAACGTCGTCAAACAAGAACTTGAAAAAGCTCAGCCATAACTCAGAGAATCATTAATATCCGTGACATACGGTATACTATTTACAGATGAAGAAGCCAGTAACAAAACCACCTATTGTGAATCGACGTGCTCGGTTCGATTACGAACTTGGTGAAACTATTTCAGCAGGCATTATTCTGAGTGGGCCAGAAGTACGCGGCGCACGGCTTGGCCATGTTCGGCTGACGGGGAGCTATGCAAATATTAAAGCCGGTGAACTATGGCTCACAAACATGAGCATCACCATTCCCGATACCGCACAGGCGCATACCGAAGAACGAGAGATCACCACTCCTCGTAAATTACTGGTGACTAAACAGCAGCTTTCCCAAATTGAAGACGCAAAAAAACAAGGTATGACGATTGTACCAACCCGGTTATTCACGACAGGTAAGTTTATAAAAATCGAACTCGCCATAGCAAAGGGCAAAAAGAACTACGACAAACGTGAAACCATAAAGCGAAGACAGCAAGATAGGGACGCAGGCAGAGAAATAAAGCGGTGAACCAACAGATTACCCAGATTAACGTCACTACTGGAGCTACTAATATTGTAGTGTTCGTACACGGCTTTGGTGTCCGCTGGGATTCACGCGGTATGTTTACCGACATCAAGGATAGTCTGTCGAAAAAGTGGGGTAGCGTATTATTTGATCTTTATAGCGTATCTGGCGATGACATCACAATTACCACTGTTACCAAGCAGGTGAAACGATTGAAGTCAGTTGTTGCATCAGTCCAAAGTGAGCATCCTAATGCAACTATTCACATAGTTGCACACAGTATGGGTTGCATAGTAGCCTCACTCGTTAGGCATCAGGTAGAAGGCCGCGTGGTACTACTCGCGCCACCAGATACCTTTGGCGGTAGAGCGTTAGAAATGTATTTTACGCACTACCCAGGAGCCACGAAAGGCACATCTGAGCTGCTGGTACCCCGAAAAAACGGCACCACTACCCATATTCCATATACATTTTTTAACGAAATGGCGGAGCTCGAACCGATTGATGCTATAGCTACATATAGTCATGTACAGACCATAAATCTAGTTCAGACTACGAAAGACGAGGTTATCGGCACTACAAACTTTAAAGCCCTCGGCAGTACCGTAAAGATATCTCAAATTGCAGCAGATCATAACTTTACGGGCGATAACCGACAAAAACTTATAGATTTAGTGACTGAAATTCTTAGCTAACTTTAGTACCGACTGGTTCACCGTGAGCTGCCTTCAGTATATTGCCAGGCTTAAGATCAAACACAATAACGGGCATACCTTGCTCCATAGCAAGACCGAGTGCGGCTTTATCCATTACTTTAATGGCACCATTTTCTACCGATTCTTGAAAACTAACCGTGTCTAATTTAACTGCATCATCGTGCTTAGCTGGGTCTTTGTCGTAAATACCATCAACTTTGGTGGCTTTTAAAATTACTTCGCAGTCGAGCTCGAGCGCGACTGAAGCTGCTGCAGTATCAGATGTGAGGTATGGTTTGCCAAGTCCACCAGCAACAATAACAACTCTGCCTTTTTCCATATGACGTATAGCCCGACGACGAATAAACGGCTCAGCGATCTCATTAATCTGAATATTAGATTGTAGCCGTGCAGGCTGCCCATGATGCTCAACCATATCCATAAGGGCAAGGCCGTTCATTATAGTTGCAAGCATACCCATATAATCTGCCGTAGACCGTTCAATACCATGCCCGGCAAACGAGGCACCACGAAGGAAGTTACCGCCACCAACCACAATTGCCACTTGAATACCCGCTTCAGTAACTTTTTTAATTTCTGCAGCCAACCACCCAACAAATTCAGGGTTAATACCTGACCCATCGGCCCCTGCTAACTGTTCGCCTGAAAGTTTAAGTAATACCCGTTTATACATTGCTTACAAGTGTAACACATGCGATTTCAGAGTTAATACGTGGTTCGTTGAATCGGCATAGCAAATTCATCGATATCATCGTAACGACCAGCCCCGCGTGCGCG
>JBGSPG010000106.1:0-3019 GCA_041738725.1 Saccharimonadales bacterium (SeqCode) | reverse complement strand
CCTAGAACATATAAAAATATGACCTGGGGCAATCACCATGATCACCGCTATATACCACTCGAGCAGTAGTTTGTATTTAAATCGGTGCCGAGCTATTTACTGCGGCGTGCCTTGAGTGCATCAAGACCCTCTTCAAAACTTTGAATGCTCGTAAACTGTCTATAGACGCTTGCGAATCGCACGTATGCGACCTCATCAGCTGCTGCCAGCTCGTCCATAACCAATTCGCCAATTTCCCCAGCCCTCACTTCAGGCTTACCTAAATCGTACAACTTACGTTCAATACGTGCAACCATATCTTCGCGTTCTGGTGCTGAAATTGTGGTTTTTTCGCTTGCTCTCTCTATACCACAGAGAATTTTTTCTCTATTAAAAACTTCGCGAACACCATCTTTTTTTACAACAATAAGATTTGGTCGTTCAACTCGTTCGTAGGTCGTAAACCTTGCTGTACAGAGCTCACACTCTCTACGCCGGCGAATACTTTCACCACTAGCAACATCACGTGATTCTATGACTTTTGAATCGACTGATTGGCACTGGGGGCATTTCATACGTACTCCAATTTGTTATATTTTTCTAAGTATCGTTGTATCTTCTATATATAGCGTACTTCTCAACTAGTATAACGCTAATGCTAGCGTATGCGCAATACTATTCTGAATCTTTTTCTTCAGATTCTGGCTGTTTTTTGCGTCGGAACCGGCGTAAGAAGGCCGGGACATCACGTTCTTCGGGTTCGTGTTCTGAAGTTTCGTCGTCACTTGCCCAGATATTAGAACTTGGAACATCTTCTGACTTATGGAATGGGGTTGGTTCGTCTTCAGATTCTGACTCAGAATCTTGTGCGTTTGCGACGTCCATATTGATGGTTTCAACATCACCCTCAACGTCGCCCAGCTGTGTAGAAACACTCAGTGTAGATTCTTCCTCATCGTCGACAGTATCATCAGTGCGCTTTTTGAAGTAAGCTGCATCAAAACCAGTTGCAACAACCGTAATCGCCACCTTATCTTGCATGTCAGGCTTAATAGTAGCGCCGAAGATTATATTTGCATCAGGTGATACTGCGGCGGTAATCACTTCTGCGGCTTCGTTAACCTCGTGCATAGAAAGGTCGTTGCCACCAGTGATGTTAAAGACGACACCTCGTGCTCCGTCTATAGAAACCTCAAGGAGTGGTGATTCAATTGCTTGCTGAGCTGCAATAACAGCTCTATTTTCTCCACTACCCTGACCAATACCCATAAGGGCTGAGCCAGCGTTGCTCATAATAGATTTAACATCAGCAAAATCAAGGTTGATAAGGCCATGCTCGGTAATTAAATCAGAAATACCCTGCACACCCTGCCTCAGAACATCATCAGCCACAACAAATGCCTCAAGAAGTGGCGTATTTCTATCTATAGTTTGAAGAAGTCTATCGTTTGGAATAGTAATGAGCGTATCTACGTATTTAGCAAGATTTTCAATCGCATATTCTGCATTCTTACGTCGTTTTTCACCTTCAAAGGCAAATGGTCGCGTGGCAACACCAACAGTAAGAATGTCCATCTCACGGGCAATGCGTGCAACAACCGGGCCACCGCCACTACCACTACCGCCACCAGCACCAAGTGTAATAAACACCATATCGGCACCTGTCAGTGCTTCTTTAATGTCTGCTTCTGATTCTTCAGCCGCTTTTTGACCAACCGCTGGGTCGGCTCCAGCGCCAAGACCGCGGGTAGCTTCCTTACCAATATGAATTTTTACACTTGCCTTTGAATGAAAAAGTGCCTGTGCATCTGTATTGATTTCTACAAACTGCACGCCCTTCAGGCCACCATCAGCCATTCTGTTAATTGCTGATCCACCGGCACCACCAACTCCAACTACTCGTATCGACGCGAACGCTTGTATATCTGCAGGTTTTACTTCTGGCACGTTGTTTCCCCTACTTAACTTATGCTTCTTAGTATAACGTTTGGGGTGATAAAATCAATGCTCGCATATAAATTACATGTCTAACAGATGGATACACGAACACATTTGGTATACAACAGAAAAAATATTGTGTTCAAACTAGAAACCGAGCTTACCGAAAATCTGCTTTATGAGTGAGTGTGCATGTTGTGCGCTATGTTTTAGCCCACCACCCAGCCATTTCCCGCCATATGCCGCTTCTTCGTCTTTATGAACGTCGAGTAGCATCAAACCTGCTACAACAGCGTATTCTGGCCGTGCGAGACGTTCTTTAAGCCCAGATATGCCCTGAGCGGGGAAGACAACCCTAGCAGAAAGAGCTAGTTCTTCACGAGCAACCACATCAATGCCGGGAAGCTGTGCTGTTCCGCCAGTAAGCGTTATACCACCAGGTAATTTTTTACTTAGATTTACTTTTGCAAGCTCTTTATCGATAGCCTCAAACAGCTCTACTAATCTAGCTGTGATAACAAATTCAATGTCTTTCGTTAAAAAGACATGTTCTTTCCGAGCAACTAATACCTTGACGTGTTTTGGGCGTGTTTTGCTATTTTCAGCTAAATATTTATAATTCCGCTTAACTGCCTCTGCAACCTTGAGATCAGTTCTTAGACCGATCGCAAGATCATTTGTGATATGATTCCCGCCGATTGGGAGTACACTCACCTGCTGGACATCACCATCTTCAATTGTAATCAAGTTTGTAGTAGTCGAACCAATATCTACTACAGCTACACCGTTCTCTCTCTGTTCACGCGTAACCGTAGCTTGTGCTGCGGCCAAGCTAGATACGCTCAGCCGATTAACGCGTATATTTGCTGTTTCGAAAACTTTTTCAAGGTTCTTGAGTGCTGGTGCCGAAACCGTCACAACATGAGCCTCAACCTCTAGCCTAGTACCGCTCATACCTATAGGATCTTTAATGTTAGCCTGACCATCTACGGTATAACTGCGCGGGAAGACACTAAGAATTTCATGATGTTGCGGTATCTGTAGCACTGTAGCTGCATCTTCAACACGAGTAAGGTCATCATTGCTGATCTCTTCACTAGAA
>JBGSPG010000089.1:0-5692 GCA_041738725.1 Saccharimonadales bacterium (SeqCode) | reverse complement strand
GATCTGGTAAAGGCCAGTCTTTATGACGACCTGAAAAACGCCGAGACATCGCTTCGTTCATATGGGCAAAATCATTATTGCCCGGAATGCGCATTTTAAACTTGCGATATTGCGCCTTGTCAGCCAATCCATTCGTCGCGACTACCATACTAGCTACGTTATTCGTACCCTGCATATGGCTGATGTCGTAGCCTTCTATTCGCTTTGGTATATCTTTTAGTGAAAGAATATCGCGAAGGCCAGTTAATGCCTCATCTTTAGAAATATCCATAAATTCTTTATCTGAAAATACAATCTGACGCTGCAAGTCTCTTAAATCATTCAACTGATCCCGTAGGTGTGCTGCGTGTTCAAAGTTTGATTTTTTGGCTGCTACGGTCATCTCTTTTTCGAGCTGTTTTGTCAGTTCTTTGCGGCCACCTTTTATGTAGAGTGTCAGCTTGCGAATCTGTTGTTTATAGTCTTTCTCGGAGACCTTCTCTTCCTCGGGGCCAGGGCAGAGTCCAATATGGTACTGTAGACATACGCGTTTTGGCAGTACACTATGTGTAGAGTACGGAAATATTTTCCTCAGGTGCTTCATCGCCTTCTTCACCGCCCAGCCGTTGTAATATGGCCCATAGTATTCAGCACCGTCGTCCATGGGCCCACGGGTAAAGCTAATGGCGGGGTATACGTCCTTCATCGGAATACGAATATACAGCTGACTCTTGTCGTCTCTGAGTAGAATATTGTAACGTGGCTTATACCGCTTAATCATCTCACTTTCTAGAAATAAGGCGTCGAGTTCGGTCTCTACCGTAATCCAATCAGTATCGAAAATTTCTGAAACGAGCGCCTCTGTTTTTGGATCAAATGGACGAGAAGTCTGAAAGTACTGCCTGACTCGGTGCTTCAGCACTGCAGCCTTACCTACGTAAATAACCTCACCTGTTTTAGACTTATGAAAATACACCCCGGGGTCACGTGGCAACGTTTTTAATTTAGCTTCTAGAGTTTTGTTCACTTATACAATAATAACAGATGCTATTGGACTAGTTCTGCAGATACCACAAGACGGTTATTGTATGTTGTAGATTGCCACTTACCTGCACAGGTGATGATTTCTAGGCGAGAGCTGTCACCCTTCTTGAAGATTTCAGCCATTGGGACTTTATCTTTTTCGTACTCTGACTTTTTAGTTACTTTATAGGTAAAGCTCTGGCCTTTACCATTTTTAACAGTAATCAAATCACCATCTTTCAGATCTTGTAATTTATCAAATACGCCACCGTAGCCACCTGTGTAATGGCCGACCATAACTGCAGGACCTGGTTTGCCTGGTGTTGAACCTTTGTTGTACCAACCAACTGTGCCGTACGATTTTGGTACCGCAATAAGACCCTCTGGCGTGGTGCCGAGCCCGTCGACACGTGCATTTATGCCAACACTACTTACTATAAGTCTGACCGGATCATTAGGATCAGCATGCACAACAGAATCATCTTTTGCAGCAACTGGAGCACCTACTGGAGCAGAATTAAGTGGTGCCTCTACCTCTATAACTGGCGCACCTATCGGCTGCGCAACTACAGGCTGAGCATCGTAGCGGCCAGTGAAGGCAAATATACCAACCGAGAGCACTCCGCATAGAACTGCGCTTGCTACGATTGTACGAATATGGGCTGCTGAAGCGCTCGATTTATTCTTTGTGATATGTTCGGTCAAAGGCTTCTGGTTGTACAGTGCACTCAGGTTAGCAGATATACGATTCTGTGCATCGATATCAATAAGGTGCTGCGTGTTATCAGTTAGTTGTGGTTGGTGGATAGTCTCAACGGCATTAGGTGCCTGTGCAACTCGCTGGTTATGATGTTGCACGAGAGTATCGAGGTATGTTTTATGGCGTGGGGCCTGAACTGGTTGCGGTAAGGAGGTAGGTGTGTAGGTAAACGGCTCAGGTTGCTGCTGAAGGGAGTTCTGTGTAATTACTTGAACTGCGATTACAGCCGGTTGCTGCTGCGTGATTACCTGCTGAACTACTGCAGGCTGTGGTAGGTTTTGAGCAGCCGGTTGCTGAATCGGCATGACTTCTGGTGCCTGGTCGGACAAACCGACTCTCCGCCGTGCATAGGTGTCGAGGTAGGCACGACGGTGCGCACCAAGATCTCTTGATGTATGTGCTGCTCGTGATAGTGTGGTGGTGTTTGTGGTGTCCATTTTGTTTTTGTTGTTTTTTATTTGTATAAAATTTACATTCAGATCATCTAGGCGAGAGTCTTCTTCTTAAGATCAACCCTCCGGCAATAACCAATGCTGTAATTACTACATACTGCTGAATATTCTTACCTGTAAAGGAGCCACTAGCTGGAGCCTGGGGCAGTACGGTAATATTCACCGTACAAGTGATGGTATTCATGTTCTCGTCGTAATAAGAGTAGACATAGTTATCCGTACCGACATAGTCTGCTTCTGGCGTAAATAAGAATGCACTGCCTTCATATTTTGGGGTGCCGTGTGTTGCGGCAGTTGTAATATTTTGACACGCTGCAGGAATTTCAGGTGTAAACGTTGTACAGTCCTGGTTTACTGAAGTCGTACATTCGTGTGTAGTAGAAGGCGGCGCATCAGCCCTTGCCCAATCTACCTCATTAGTTTGTCCCGGACTGGATGCGACCGTTTTGACTGCAACAACTGCGCCGGTCTCGGCATTAAGATAGGTAATAGTGTTACTCAGCCCGACTGCAATTAATTTACCATCCGGAGACCAGGTTGGGGCACTGTATGACCCACTAGCCAACAAGCGCGTACTAGCTAGGCCCATATCGTAGACATAGACATCACTATTTTTTATGTATACAACTTTATTGTCTACGGGTGACCACTGTGGCGAGCCGATACTCCCCGATGCTTCACTATCAATCTCCTGTGGTGCATCGTTTGTTGTTGGATCTTTAAATGCGATTGCGGAAGCACTGCCCGGACTAACCGAGTGCTTGAATACCAAGTAATTACCATCCTTATTCCAAGTCGGCTCTGTATCGGCATAATTAGTGTCATTTGTTACGCGAACAAGTCCGCCACCGACAGAGTCTATAACAAATATTTGGTAAGGGTTTGGATCTACTCCACCTACTACACCAGCACGGTGGAATGCAATTTTGGTACCATCGGGGCTCCAGCTTGGGTCAAACTCACGCTCAGTAGTATTTGCTCCTGAAACAACAGTTGCTGCTCCGTTGGCTGTTCCGTCAGAATTAATATTTTGAATATAGATGTCTTGTTGATTTGAACCAGAAAGAAGATGTCTATCAAACGCAATTTTATCTCCACTCGGTGCCCATTGTGGGTTGGCATCAGCAAATGCATTTGAAGTGACTTGTTGCAGGTCAGTACCATCAGGCTTAACGGTATATATTTCTTGTCCTGGATTATCAAGAGTAACTGGAGCATAAAATACTATTCTTCCGTTCCCACCGAAATAACTGTTAGCATTTACTATGGGCGTATTTGCAGCTGCAAAACCAAACAGAGTTATGGCGGATACGAGGATTAAACCTGCGCGCTTGAATATCATTGGTGTGATGATCCTTGTTTTTTGTTGTTTTTGTTTAGAATTACTTCTGTTACGTATTGTACTTATGCTTTATAAAGATGTCAAGCATTAACTCTGGTGATCTTCGCAGTATGTCTTTGTGTCACAGTCTTCACATACAAGCCTGAGAACGTTACAAGAAACATCTGCGCAGTTTATGAATCTACTCGTTGTGCCGCCACAGTGCACGCACACACCAATATCCTTCGCATTTGAAGAGAATGTGTGGTTCATCCGACCATCAAATATGTAGAGTGAGCCTTCCCAATACCCGGAATCTCCGTACTTTTCTCCGTATTTAACAATTCCACCATCAATTTGGTAAACCTCAGTAAAACCACGGTTCTTCATTAGTACCGAAAGTATCTCGCAGCGAATACCGCCAGTACAGTAGGTTACTATCGGCCGGTTCTTTATTGCATCGTATTTAGGATCTTCAAGTTCACGAAGAAAATCAGGTGTGGTTTTAACCTCTGGGATAATCGCATCTACAAACTTACCTACCTGTGCTTCGTAGGCATTTCTGCCATCAAAAAATATTACCTCGTCGCCACGTTCTTCAATAAGTTTATGGAGCTGCTCGGGCTTCAGGTGCACGCCACCATTTTCAACACCACGCTCCGTGACGACTAGTTCATTGGATGCTTTAAATGCAACAAGCTCATCACGAACCTTAATAGAAAGCTTTGGGAACTCTTCGCCATTACCGTCTGACCATTTATACATTATCCCTTTGAAGAGTACCGAGCGGTTCATCTCTCTTTTATATTCACGAAGATCCTCAATATCACCGCCGAGCGTGCCATTTATACCTTGCTCAGAAACGATAATACGGCCCTTTAAATTTAGCCTGGTGCAAAGCTCACGCTGCCAACGCATTGTAATAGAAGGGTCCGAAACGGGAACAAATTTATAATAGAGTATAACCTTTTGCATATCTGTTAATTATACTCTATAGTTAAGATAACGTTCAATTTAAACAAAGACTTACAATGAAAAATAATAAAGATAATGTACTTTTCGCTCGTGAGACAATTCGCTACTACATGTCCCACGTCAAAAACTACAAGCTTGCTTACACTTTTATAGTAATTGGCATCCCGCTGTCTGCGTTACTATTTAATACACTTCTACCCTACTTTTTGAGTCGTGCTATTGGCTCGCTCTCTGGGTTTGATGTAACGACTAAGACTATGTTAGCCTATGCGGTTGCCATTGTTGCTTTCGGTTTTCTTGTCAATATTGTCAGCTTCAGAACAATTGTTCGATATGAGGCAAAAGTTAATAGGGATATTGCGAACGATATTGCAACACAACTTATAAACAAAGATTACACCTTCTTTTCAAATCAAAAAGTTGGTGCATTGACATCCAAGTTTAATGACCTATTAGGTGGATTTCAGCAGCTTGAAGATGTATTCATCGTCAAGAGCATTGGAACAATGTTGCCGCTACTGGTTGGTGCTGGGCTCGTTGCAACGCAATCACCGATTCTTGCACTAATACTTGTAGTACTTCTAATAGTTATACTTACACAAATTAGATTCGGCTTACTGATTAGAAAGCCCTACCGAGAAGAGCGTAAAGAACTACGCTCCTCCATCACGGGAGAAGTAGCAGACAGTATCACCAATAGCCTGGTCGTCAAAACTTTTGCAAATGAAAAATCAGAGATACATCATCTCAGCAAACAGACCGAGCGTCTAAAAAAATTGTGGACAAAAGACATATCAATTGCCGTTACCGAGGGAGCGATTAGACAGCTTATTACCTCATTAGTACAGGTGATCGCTATTATTGTTGCTATTTGGCAAGTCCAAACTGGCACAATTGATGTAGGTGCTGCTATATTCGCGCTCGCATATCTGCAAAGAGTTTCTGCGCAGCTGTTCCAACTTGGCGAAATAGTTAATGGCTACGAACAGATATTTCTAAACGCTGCACCGATGACGCAAATTCTTTTGCAAAACAATTCAATTAACAATATGCCCTACGCAAAAGAGCTTACGATCGACGAAGCCGAAATAGTATTCAGCAATATGAGTTATGCCTACTCTGATGCAAAAAGCGACCGTGACACAGCTATAGAAAAGTTCGACGTAACGTTTATGGGTGGTA
>JBGSPG010000082.1:0-3579 GCA_041738725.1 Saccharimonadales bacterium (SeqCode) | reverse complement strand
CTGCTGAAGATCAGCGTCGGCGTCGAGAATATCTCGAGGCTTTACAAGATAATCGGGACGACATTGACCAGTTGTATCCTCACGGGACTAGAGCAAAAATTACGGCAGCTGTAGCTGAACCAGTGCATCCAGGCGTGAATCCTACTGGGCGTGAAGTCATAGATCCAGATCGTGAACAATTGGGTGATGGTACTTGGCCAACTGATGAAGAGGTAGCCTTAGCTCGTCCGAATCTTGATGAGGTACGACGAATTCTTGCGGAGGCTTCTCGGCGCGTCGGTGTTCGTACCGTTACAGCAGCTCAGTTGGCTGCGAAAATGTCTGAGGAATCTGGTGCTGAGAAAAGTAAACCTATCGACACTCCTGAACTGCGAAGGGAACTTGCTGTAAAGGCTAAAGAGCTGGCAGTTTCTACGGGTATGGATTACACCGTAGTCAAAGATAGGCACGGCTACTTGGTTGTTCGACCACTCTAGTTTCAGAATAAAGTTTCATGGTGGGGGCGCCTGGACTTGAACCAGGGACCAATTAGTTATGAGCCAACTGCTCTAACCACTGAGCTACGCCCCCCCCAAAAAACTTCATTTTGATTTCTTATGATGTGTGATGCAATACTGCAACAGTAGTGAGTATACCATTATGGCAGTAATTTGTGCAGTACTATATACTTAGATTACGGATACAATACAAATATGCCAAACAAACTAACTAAATATTTTGGATTCAATGATCTCATCTTGGTGGGTGCATTATTAGTTGCGCTTGGTCTCGGTTGGAACACAGTAACGGCTATGCAGCGTAATTACTACCTGCAGCAGAAGTATAATCAGCTCAGTAGTGAAGTTGAGCTTCAGAAGGTAAAGAACCAGAACCTAAAATACAACATTGCATACCTAAAAACAGATGAATATTTAGAAGTTGCCGCTCGAGAGAAGTTTAATAAGGCCGCACCTGGCGAGACTATGGTATATCTACCCAAAAATGGAGAGGCACAGCAGGCTGCGATAGCTAAGACCGACGTTAAGCCAATGAAGCGCCAATCTACCGGTTGGCGAGCAAACGTAGCCGAATGGTGGCAGTTCTTTCAGGGCAACAATGCCATAAACCAATCGTAGCTACCACTTGATCCAAAGCTCCATATCTGGTAGAATACTAACTTGCACGCAAGTGTTGACGACGACGCGGGATGGAGCAGTGGCAGCTCGCTTGGCTCATAACCAAGAGGTCGTAGGTTCGAGTCCTACTCCCGCTACCAAGAAAAGAATCTCACAAAAGTGGGATTTTTTTCTTGGTTACAGACTAGGGCTCAAACCCACGACCCAGCAACGAAGTGGCTGAAGGTCGTCGGTTCGATAACAAGGATCACGCGCAGAAGTTTACTTCGAGCATGTGACGAAGGTATACCCTAGTAGTCCTACTCCGTTCGCCTACATAGCTTCAGCGACGTAGGCCGCTACCAAGACTGAATAACAGATAGAGATTAGCAAACCAGCTAATCTCTATTCTTTTACCACTACTGTAAATCAGGTTCAAGCCCTGTTTGGTTATTTGGTATCATGTAGTTATGGATAAGTTTTTTAAGTTCGACCCCACTTCTATAGGCTCCAAAGGATTGGTTTTTGTTGGTGATAAAGTCCTGGTCTATCGTCGGGATGCAAATACGACTAATCATCCGCTCGAGTTAGATTTACCAGGTGGTGGCCCTGAAGGAAACGAGACGCCCTTTGAGACTTTCCAACGGGAAGTGAGGGAAGAATTTGATCTTACGGTTGAAGAAAAACACGTACAATATGTGCGTCTATATCCAAGTAGTTTAGGAAATGGAAGAGTCGCCTATTACCCCGTTGCTAAGCTCCCACAATCTTTTGAGAGTGAGATAAGTCTTGGGAATGAGGGTGGTGAGTACTTATTACTTTCCCTCAAGGACTATCTCAGTAGAGATGACGCATGGGGTGTTTTTCAAGAACGAGCAAAAGACTACGCAGCTACACTCGAACGGCAGTAAGTTTTTTCAAACGTGATAACTCTTTCAAGATGTCGTTCCAAGACGACGACAATGTACATGCATAGATATAATTTTTTAGCACCGAGCATGTGGAGAAGCGCATTCACAGGATAGTCCTACTCCCGCTACTACTAGCATTTTGCCCCCAATTGAACTAAGCCATTTTTTTGTTTGGTATACTTAATAAATGATACCCTTACAATCTATTGCTGGTTTTGGCCCTAAAGACCTTATGATGGTGTATTATGCTCCTGCTATAGGCGTGTTGGCATTATGTTCTTTTATTTTTCTTGTCATAGATCTTATCAAAAAACGCCGGACTAGACCATATGTAGCGAGTTACTTTATAGTCTATATTTTTGCCTATGTTTGGTATGCCTACGATAAAGTTAAAAAACATGACGTTGATCATGCCCAGGCGATTTTACTGGGCGGATTTAGCGTAGTTTTAGCAGTACTTACGATAGCGAGCACTCCAATAGTGCCAGAGACTAGGGTCGCAGTAAATGCTGCTGCCTTAGCTGCAACGGCTTTAGCACTTATCTTTTTGACAGTCGCAATCTTTGCTTACTGTAAAAAACAATCTCGTAGCAGTGTAAATTGACCGCACCTGGCACGTGACGAAGGCACACAAAGTATTACTACTCCGTTCGGCTACACAGCTTCAGCGACGTAGGCCGCTACTATATGCATCTTGACTACTGTAACCTCAGGGCTCCTTTTTGTGTCTAAATTATGCTAAAATATTAGCATAAACATTAATCTCCACCACAGATTAACGGAGTCACCAAAATTAAAACCTTCAGCAGACCACACTTTAGGGCCGTAGCAGTCTTTCTATTTGTCCTAACCATAAGTATTCTTTCAGGTGGTAAGGCACAGGCCGCCTCCTTTGTAGTAAACACCACGGCTGATGACCCAGACACAAGCCTCAACGGAACATGTGCCGATGACGTAAATGGTGACTGTACTCTCAGGGCAGCCGTACAAGAAGTAAATACTATTGGTGACCCATCAAACTCTATCACTATTCCAGCAGGGACTATAATTCTAGTTGATAACCTAACAAGCATCACTGCACCAGTAACTATTCAGGGTGCCGGTATGGATAGCTCAATAATTGACGGGAACGGTCAATGGAGGATATTCGAGTCTCTTAGTGATTTAGCTATTTCAGACGTAACTTTAACGGCGTTTACTGGTATTGCTATCCGGGCATTTACCACAGAGGCTGCTTTCAATAATGTAGAAATTGATGGCCAGAATGCAGTTGGCAACGCAGATTCAATACTAGGCGGAATTATGGCCATTGCTAATGTAGAGGTCGATAATGTCTACATCCACAGTTTTTCTGGAGATGGGCTGGCCAATGGCATGTCCGGTCTTAATTTTCATGTAATTAATGGCGCCAACTCCACAGTCTCAGTATCTAATACAACGATTAGTAATTTCTCTAGCAACGACTCTCGTGTTCTTGGGCTAGCTTTAAATAATGGATTGCTCGATGGTTCCTTAACCCCAGGTACTATCGATTTAACAATGAAAAATACGACCATTTCCAACATGAACACAGT
>JBGSPG010000051.1:0-8588 GCA_041738725.1 Saccharimonadales bacterium (SeqCode) | reverse complement strand
CACCATATCTGTCGCCGACAATACCGGAGCCTGCACGCACATCGACTTCTGATACAGACCGCATCGGCTCGCCAGCCATACCTGCAATAAAAAGTTTATGAACTTTAGAAATTTCAATTCCGCTCATACAGTCAATTCTATGTGACTGCAGACATTATGCAAGCACGAGCGGCACCTTAGAACGTATGTTCGTGGATTTTATTATCTTCGCTCGTCCAAGTATAGAGAGGTGCGCCCTTGTCTAGCGGTGAAGCAAGACAAATTTTACGCTGCGTAATACGCGCTTCTATTGGCAAAGTATAGTGAAGATGACCAGTAATAAATTTACGCTCATCCACGAATGTTGGTATATCTAAAACAGTGCCTAACCTCCCGCTAAATATCTGTGGCGGCTCTTCGTATAACCTCTGTTCTGGTTGTGATGCACCGTCCAGATACAGTGCCTGTTGTGCCCATGGTTTATCGAGTTCTGGTCCTGAATGAACAGCAATAAATTCTGGTGTCTCTAAATATGGTGGCATACCTCGAAGCCACTCTAAGTCTCCACTTGCACGCATAACCTCCCTGAGCGCCCGTGCATCTTCGAGCCACCTATGCGTCTGGTGAATACCGTAACTCAGCAGCGAACGTTCTTCATAGCCAGGCCATACCTGCTCTGCCCATACGGCAACCATCTCATCATCTTCGTCTGCAGTTGCATTACGCGTAACCCAGCAGTGATTACCTGAAACTGCTACGGCACGCGAACCGAGTGATCGAATGAGCCGAACTAAGCCCGCACTTTCAGGACCATTAAAAATATCTCCATCGAATATGAAGATATCTGTATGCGCATCATGAAAGTCAACCGCCCTGGCTACAAGATCATGCTGCCCATGGCTATCTGGGAACACCGTATATCTTAAAACCTCAGACAATCTCATATACTAATTATACCACGTTAATCTTACCTGTCAAATTATTCAGGCTAACTGTCTGTATGGTACTACACTGGGCTACTTTGTAGTCGCTAAACTTGTTATGCTTTATGGTAATGAAAACAATTATAGCTATAGGTGGTAAGGAGGTTGGCACCCTTAGTCGGAATGGTCATCTTAAAAAAGTGATAGTAGAGCCATTCCATCGACAGATTTTGAAACGAACAGGAAAGCAGCATCCTAATGTGCTTTATATTCCAACCGCAAAAGATGATTCTGAAAGCTATATAACTGCGTTTGTTAAATATTACGAAA
This sequence comes from Saccharimonadales bacterium (SeqCode), assembly GCA_041738725.1. Classification (GTDB taxonomy): domain Bacteria; phylum Patescibacteriota; class Saccharimonadia; order Saccharimonadales; family UBA7683; genus JAGOUG01. The sequence continues at coordinate 7,356 of JBGSPG010000051.1, read as the reverse complement.
GTTTAGGTTGTAAAAAAGTTGAGGTTCTACGCCTAATTCGAGACAACCCGTCTCGGAATGAAATCAGTAGAATGATTGCAGAGGCAGATGCAGTGTATGTAAATGGCGGAAACACTCACCGAATGATCGGCCTCTGGAAGCGCCATGGCGTAGATCGAATGCTTAAAAAAGCCTATCAACAAGGCACAGTCATGTCAGGCCATAGTGCAGGAGCAATATGCTGGTTCTCGTATGGCGACTCCGATTCTTTTAATAAGCACCATCCTTTCCGTGTAGGTGCAATGGGCTGGATCGACGCTATTGTATGCCCCCACTACGATACCGAGCCTGAACGACGAGAAGCACTACAAAAAATATTACGTCGTACGCCACGTAAAATGGGTATCGCGATCGATGAGTGTGCGGCACTAGAGATTCACGACGGTCAGTACAGAGTGCTGGCAGTAGACGCTAAATCCGGCGCCCGTCGAACCTACTGGGATCAAGGAAAGTATGTAATTGAAGAACTGCCAAAAAAGACCCAGTTTGAAAGCCTCTCCTCTTTATTACAAAAAACTCCGACTAGTTAAGTTTTACTGTATGTTGAGTGGTCTTCGACTCTAAGGGATGAGGCCTCAAGCTCAGACTCGAACGAGAATAGGCACAAGAGTGGCTTTATACCCGAAGGTTTTAGACTGTGAGTTTATCGAACAGGTGATGCACTTGCCCCTTATGCTTGCATTTCAATAACATAGTGCGATAATTAGCTCATTATGGCAAATGTAGATAACCTTAGAGAGTTAACACAACAAATTGAGTCTGGTACGCCCGAAGACTGTTTAGGCTGTCATGTTCCAGTATTGCGGGCAAATCAACTTGGACAGATGGTAAACAAAGGTGAAGTAACACTCGAAGATGCAGTGCAACAGTTCAGCGAGCGTTTCGAAGGATGTAGGACAGGTTTAGTATCTAACGAAGTGACTGGCAATGTTGCTTGTGGTAAGAGCGTAGAATGTGGCAACTTCTACCGACAAGTAACTGATGAGGAGAGACAGATAGCATTAGCTGGTCTCGGCAGATCATCTTATCCAGACATCCTGTAATTTTCACTTTTATATATCCTAAGTTAGCTTCATGAAAAACAAAAAACACTCGTAAAAGTGCTTATGTAATGGCCTGCCATTCGTAGCTTTATGCGAAGAATTGCCCGCCATTCGTAGCTTCATACGAAGAATGGTGGACATTCCTCCTTCACTGAAAGCTACGGCGGACAAGAGTGCGAAAAAATTGGCACAGCGCACAATTCTATGCCCTGCACGGCCCGATTATTCAAGAACAGATGATATGGCGGGATTTACTCTATATTGAGTGGAATAGGCACAAGAGTGGTTATATACCCGAAGGGTGATGCACTATTGCTAGTCTGCCGATTTCGGCACTCAACTCATCGTCAATGCGCACGACCGTAAGCTCGTGCCAGTTTAGGTCTGTGCGTACATCAATTCCAACTGCTACTAGCCGCCCATCAGATTCAAGCGGATGCAATACTTCGTCTCCGTAAAATGGTTTATTGTCCTTATCTACATTACAAAGTGACACAGACAACATACCAGCACCTGCACGAAATGCCTGCACTGGGTCAATACCTTCGGCTTTGGCTATCTCTTCAAATGAACGCCCTAGATATTCACTAATCAGTCTTTCTTCCTCGCCACCAGTCGTCACCCGTAGACGTTTATCATCTGGAGGAGCAAGCGCAGCATCTACCGAGCCGTTGTGTTCAACTACTATTGCCTGCAGGTCATCATCCACGGATACGTAGTAGCAACTACCCTCTTTGTCCCAAAAGTTAGACGAGAAATCAAAAGCTGGGCCATTTCCGAAGACATACTTTACAAAGTCACCGCTCTGTCTCGACTTTTCGTTAATTTGAGCGGTAGCGATTAACCTGTCATACAACAACTCTTCAAGTGCTATTTCAAAGTCTGTGGGATGATGTAAGTTAAATCGATTACGCATTTGTATAATTACACATCAGACTCTTATCCAGCGCAAGCATAAGCAAAACAAAAAGCACTCTTGAAAGTGCTGGTCAATGTATTTAAATTAGACTCGGATAGAATTTTTACCAAAAAAAGACCTTAATCATCGACTAAATATTCTTTGAGCATGGTGCGAATCGTAGTACGGCCACCGCTTGTTTTGAGGTATCTCTCTCGTCTTTTGGCATCCTTCATATTTCTATACGCTTCGTAGTGGATCAGCTCAAGAGGTGCATAGGGTTTTGTTGACAATACTTTGCTTGAATTATGATAGTCTAGTCTGGTTTTTAAATCTTCGGAATAGCCTATATAGGTATACTCTTTCTTTATACTTCTTAATACGTACACGTAGTAAAATTTCATAGTTTTAATCCAGTTGATACATTGATTGGTGCCCAGTACAATTCTGCACTGGACTACCAGGTACAATCCTAGGCGTGACTTCCCCATGAATGGCGAAGCCAGGCGCAGTATTGTGCCTGGTGGAGATGGCGGGTATTGCACCCGCGTCCGAAAAGTAACTATCTGACCTTCTACGTGTGTAGTTTGTTCTAAAATTTAACGAACTATTGGATGTAAGAACAAACAAAAAACCAAGTATTCGTAATCAGTAAAGTGTCGAATTCTACGCTGATAAGCCGTAGAAAACCAAGTCAGATAAATATGACACCGGCGACGCACTATCTGACGTCATACGACCGATGGCTTTAGTTAAACTAAAGCTGGCGCAGTTGCGAATTGGAAGGCTTCAGAGCCGCCCCGAAGGGTGGCAACAAAAGACTTACCAGCATCACGAACTGCTGTTACAAATGAATTTGCAATTAAAATGGTGAATTGTGTTCACTAGTCAACACGCGGGACAGATTGTTAAGGTCTCTTCGTCTAAAGCTATGTCATCCCCAACTAAGTAACATTATACCATAAGCGTCAATATATGACTAGATTAATGGCTAATGTGCATTTAGTTTACACTACACTGTGAATTAGTTATGATTGGGATATGGCTAAGCCGCACATATTACATCTCCCAAACACTCCTGAAGTGAGACACGCTATTAACGAATATTTGGAGTCCCCAGAACCAAGAGAACTGAGAAAATTTGGTCGTAGAGGCTCAAAGAATCCAATTACAGCTCCAGATGAGACATCCCGTTATTACAGAATGTCCGTGCCCGCTGGAGTGACGACAGATGGCATGCCCCCAAGTGTAGAGATGGTCCATTCTAGTCTGTATCAAGTTGATCCGAGGATCCCGTTTGTTATTGCGCAGGCTATGAGGCCGCGGCTTAAAGAGGCTCTTGAGAGCTTAGGCCTATCTCCAGATATGCCACTCCGTAAACGTTAAGCTGTAGATTACACTGCAGCTATGGCGGCGGATTCTTTTGCTTCGACTTCTGCTGGTGGTTTGTAGAATAGTACAAATACGAGCCATGCCATAAAGACAAAAGCCGAACCAACAATTACCGGCATATTAACTCCCATAGTAGCAACGTAGCCTGCAATGATTGCAGGGATCGCCTGTGCGAGCGCCTGAACACTTGCTTCAATACCGAGTACTTCACCTTGGTTTTCTGGGCCAGCAGTCAGGCTAACAAGTGCTGAGACGTTCGCCATGACAAGGCCATTAAATATTGCTATAAACGGAGCAACCATTAGAAGCTGCGTCGTATTACTTGGGAAGAGTTGTAACATGAGTGCTACCGACATACCAAGGAATGCCACTCTTAATATTTGGTGATTCTTATAGCGCTTTGCAAGTATCGGCGTGAGCACACCCTGTGTAATTGCAATCCATATACCTATGTAAGCAAAGAAGTCCCCGACGTTGTTAACTTTAAAGCCGAGTTTTTGTATCAGAAGAATCTGGAAGAATGTCGTGAAGAATGTGAAGCCACCCCAGAATAGAAACTCAGATGTAAATATAACTCTGAGAGCTGGCGAAGTTGCTGCTTTTTTAATATTAACGAGTGATTTTGTCCAGGCAATTCTGAGCTTTGCGTTAATATGTTTGTGAGTTTCTGGCAGTATCGCAAGAAGTAGAATCATATTTAAGAAGCTCAGGATTGCCGTAAACCAAAACGGTGTAGCGGGCCCAAACCAACTTGGTGTAGTAAGTATACCGAAGAAGCTGGTACTCGGTGCAGCAAGACGCGCACCGATGTACGGGCCAAATACAAAACCTATCCCGAAGGCAGCGCCAATCAAACCAAAGTTCTTTGTACGGTGCTTTGGTGGTGAAACATCGGCAATAGTCGCCCTAGCAACACTGATGTTCCCACCGGTGATACCGTCTAACGCTCGTGCTGCGAACAGAAGTGGTATGTTTTTAGTGATTATACCAATAGCAAATAACACATAGCCGAGTCCTGTACCGAATAAACTGAAGCCGAGTACCGGGCGCCGCCCGAACCTATCTGAAAGTTGACCCAAAATTGGAGTTGCAAGAAACTGCATTAACGGATAAATTGCTGTGAGCCACCCAAGCAGAATTAATGAGGTGCTCATTGAATAGCCAGCAGGCATAAATATTGTGAACACGAGCTGTGGTATTACAGGAATAAGAATTCCGACACCGAGTACGTCTAGGAATACAGTGAACAGAATTATCGGCAATGCTTTACGCTCAAGATTATCTTTTTGTTTCTTCATGGAACCCCTCAGAATATATTAGTTAAGTAATTACTTAAAGTATAGCGTGTTTCGTAAGTCGATACCAGTCTTCTAGTGTTAGTTCTTGTGCACGAGCATCGGCAGATATTTCTGCTTTTATCAGTAGCTCATCGACATCTGTTTTAGAAATCTGTAGTCCCCCACTCAGGCTTGACCTGAGTTTTTTACGCTTCTCTGAGAAACCCGCTCGTACAACTTTAAAGAACAGTTCGTTGTCCAGATCATCGAACAATGACTGATCCCGTCGCTTAATTTGAATTATCTGGCTATCTACTTTTGGTGGTGGTGTAAATAGTTCTGCGGGCACTAATTCTTTAAGTACAGCCTCTGCGTACAGTTGTACACTTACAGAAAGTATACTCATTTGGCCTGGACTTGCCGCAACGCGCTCAGCAACTTCTTTTTGAATCAACAGTACCATTGTTTTTGGAGGGTTTGATGATTCTAGCAGTACTCTGAGTAAATTGGATGTCAGATAGTACGGAATATTCGCTATAACCTTATAGTCTTTCGGGAGCGTAGTGAAATCGTACTTGAGAATATCTTGGTGTTGCACTATCAGATTATCAGCTGGTACTCGGTTATGAACCTGTGTGACTAAAATGTCGTCGAGTTCTACCGCAATCACCTGCTTCGCTCGTTTTACGAGCTTCTTCGTGAGTGTCCCAAGACCCGGACCAACTTCAAGCACGACATCGTTTGCAGAGATATCGCCCGCACTCACCATAGCATCAAGCGATGCTTCGTCATGCAACCAATGCTGGCCGAGTGACTTTTTAGGATGCATTTGTGCTACCTAGTTTGATTACTTTATGTATACGTCTCCGGTATCCGTCGCCATCTGGAAACATATCAACTAGGCTCACGCTGTTGATTAATGCTGTTGAACCTGGCATGAGTTTTTCTGCTTGCTGTACAGTGGCATGTGGTGTAAAGCCAGCACCTAAGTACTGTGGCTCGTTAAAAACAGCACCCTGTTCTGTCAGAGCATTTTGTATTATAAGCAGTAGGTTAGTGAATATCTCACTATGTGCCAACTTACAGACAACAAGCCCCTCACCCCACCGCTCCTCGACATCTCCTCTAACTTTAAACGAATGGATTCCATTAACAGAATGGCGAACGTTATTTGCAATTTCATCTCCTCTAGCGGGGTACGCAAATACGCCAGCTAAAGTTGCATGTAGGGGCGTGTCCTTCTGTCCAAACTCAAAACCCTCTGGTAACTCACTGAAAAATGAGGCGACCGCCCACTTCTGAGATAATTTTACTTCACTCATTATTAAGCTCTATGAATTTCTGAAGATGATCAACAAATTGTGATTCATTTCGCTTCACACCTGGAGCGGAGAGCAGCTCTCCTGCTTTCTCGGGAGAAACCCATACCTTACTATCATGCTCGTGATCCATATTAGAAACATCACTCTTCCACCGCGCAGCAAAGTAATGCGTAGTCTTGCTATTGAACATACTATGTCGAGGGTGTACAAACTCGTGAATAGTTGCCCCTAAATATGTTTCAATCTCTACGTCAACACCAGCTTCTTCTTTTGTTTCTCTCAGTGCAGTTTGCACAAGCGATTCATCAAAAGAAGTGTGCCCTTTGGGTAGATTGTAACTCGCCTCTTTTTGGTTAGGATCATTTATATGGCCACCTTCACGACGCAGTAATAAAACTTCTACAGAGTCATCGACTATTCTGTAAACAGCACAACCTGCAGCAACAGCGTATGGCCATTGCTCGGTAGCACGAATTTCATCTGAATTATATAGCTTCATATTCTAGAACTTATTATAACAGCCTGAAAAAAGTAACCTAATACCATCCTTTTTGCTGAGAGTGAGCCCAAGCACCAGCCCAGCCACCGTGCCTACCCACATAACTATTACCCCATCGAAGTGCTACAACTGGATCGTTCCAGTTTGGACCAAGTTTTGAACAAGGCAGTGCTTGTACAAGCCCACAGGCACCAGAGCTTTTGTTAAGTGCATTTGGATTCCAGCCAGATTCTTTTGCAATCAGCTTCTCGGCATATCCCCAATCTGATTGACTAATACCAGCTGCGGTCATCCATTCGGTCTTATTGCCACCACCTGTATATGGTACGGTGGCACGTGCGCCAACTACAACTACTTGCTGAACAGGCTGCTCAGTGATCACTTCTTTAACTACTTTGCGCTCAATTTGCCCTCCGTTACGAGAAACCAGTTCGTACGTTACAATCTTTTTACCATTCTTTCCTGGACTCTGAATTTTTTTGTATGAAAGTGGTTGCTGTGCATCTTGAATCTGTTGCTCAGGGAATGGTGCAACTTCTTCAACCGTTTCAATGTTTCGGTTAACCTGTGCAACGCTCAGTAACATTCCCTCTGTGATACGCTGCTGCTCCGGAACGTTAAGTTCATCGCCGTCTTCAAGTGTTATATATTTAGACTTCAAAAAGTCCGCAACTGTATCTTCATTTGTTCTGACGGAAGTTGTCGTACCGTATAGATCCAAGTTGAAAGTTTTAGCGCGCTTTATCGTTAGCTCAGTTCCTGGTGTTCCCTCAAAAGGATCATCCGAACGTTTAAATGCAAACTGATCTTCTTGTGTAGTTTGAAAGCCTGCTTCAGTAGCAATCAGTTTTGGCGAACGCTCAGCAGTCATAACTGTATAAGATCG
>JBGSPG010000044.1:0-7719 GCA_041738725.1 Saccharimonadales bacterium (SeqCode) | reverse complement strand
TCGTAGCCGTAGTCAAATATTTGCCACGGCGAAGTACTAAGGTAGCTCTGAGGATCCTTCGCCTCTACCCTATGCTCAGAAGCCTCAGTCACCTCTTCTACAATTCCCTCTGCCCAGGTCTTTTTATTCTTAAAAATGCGTATTTTAACAGTTTCGCCAGGGAGTCCGCCCCAGACAAAGACTTTTTTGCCATCAGCAAGTTCACCGAGTGTTTGGCCACCATTAATTACTTTTTGCAGTACTATTGTTTGAGTTTGTTCATCGTTCATGTGCAGCTAGTATACCCTGGATTGAATTATAGTGCCAAAACAGATACAATTACTGTTGTCTTACGTCAGAATTACAGATCATAATTACCACAATTGACGTAGCGACAAATGATGGGGCGTGGCCAAGTGGTAAGGCATCGGTTTTTGGTGCCGACATTCGCAGGTTCGAATCCTGCCGCCCCAGCCAAAAATTCATAACAGAGGTAGACCCGGTTCCATGACCGGGTTTTGTTTTACCTCTGATCTGTTAATCAAGTTCGAATCCTTGCCCTATCTTTACAGAAGGTTCGAGCCGTATTCTCGTACAGTATTTGTTGCCTACACCTCTTGCAGCCTTGGTTCTAACCCGACCGTAAACCCTAGAGCGCCTGGACGCTCAAAACTCCGACCACGTTCCATGACCATCCTTTGAAGCGAATCTACTTAATTCTTCCTCTTAAGATGCCCATATTCATTAACAAAGAACATAAGAATTGTCTTGCAGGCACAGCCCAAACCACAGCAGCGGCTGAATTAATGGTTAGGAGTAGGAAGAATGAAGTTAGTAGGTTCAAGCCCCAAGGCTTGGCTGTCTCGTAATTCGGGTGCTTAAAGGTCTTCACAATTAGAGGGATGAAGATAATTAAATTAGTAATACTCAAAATATAAATGTTTAGTGCAGCATTGTTTGAAGCTTGCCAAACGATGAAGCCTATTAGTGCACCAGCTAGACCAATTTTGTCTAATAATTCGAAGTATATCTTGCCATTGCGTAAAGAGAATAGACAAATAAGAGCGGATGTTATCAGTCCAACGGCCGTAAATGGTACTACTCCCCAAACACCCTCACTTATTAGTGCAACTAACTGAGAAGCGTTAATCAGGGTAAACATCACAAACGTAGCTATGCTGACTGTTACTTTGCGCCTAGCAACATCATACGTGTACCAGCCTGCACTTATCGCAAAAGTAACACCCGCTAGGTAACCTGCAATTTGAGCAATTTCCATTCCTTAACTATATCAAAAATGCGCCTTCAAGATTTGAAATTACCAAGACAAAATTATTTGTCGGCCAAGTAGGCTACTACTGAATTTCGAGTGTTCTGTCCCTAATCACAAAGGTGCTTTTTATGCCTTCGACAAGTGCTCCCTGGGCTTTGTAAGATCCTTTCATTAGCACATATGTGGAGTATTCGGTCATCGGATCAAGTTGCCCAAAGTCTACCCCTCTAATTTGCAGTGCTGCTTCCACGACTTCCGTGTGAGCTAAGGCTCTTCGGGCTAATTCATCAGTAATCTTTATCACTTCAGTATTCTCGGCAATAAAACTCAGTAGCTGCTCCTTAAGATCCTTCTCATTCATAAATTTCTCTGAACATTCAGGGTCAACTTTTCTGGTGCACCGATAATACACATGCCTGTTAATGCTTCCATCCAAAAGATGTTTAAACTTTTCTTCTGCCGTAATACTGGCTCCGCAACTTCCGCATTTGAAGATTTCTTTGAATGCAAAGTTCTTGGTGCCCCATGCCGCCTTGAGCGGGATAAGTCTAGTGTCTTGTATCTGTTCAAATAAAGCCTTAGGAACGAGAGGAGTATGTGCTCCTTGGTATACTTTGCCACTGCCTTCGGGATACTCGAATTCACCGTGATAAAAACTATTGTTGAGAATTACGTAAACTTGGCTCAGCGTCACACCCTTACCTGATTTGTTTGTGAAATTAATCTCGTCTAACCACCGTTTGATCTGCCTGCCGCTCCAGCCTTCGCCAGCTTTTTGGAATAATTCGGTAATAATATGACCTCTGTCGGTATCTACTACAATATCTTTAACTCCACTGAAAGAACGGTTGATGTATCCGACCGGAGCGTTGCCCGGTCGCCAGCCCATCTCACACTTGGCGCGAATGCCGCGCTTTACATTGATTCCTCGGTTATCGTTCTCGAGTTTCGCTTGTGAGCAGAGAATCATGAGCAGAAACTTCTCGTTTGGATTGTTTGTAAAAGTTTGGGAGAATGTTCGTATTTGAACTAACTTGCCTCCATCCATAAGATCTACTAGTGAACCTAAATCTCCTGCACACCTGCTCAGTCTCGAGGCATCCCAGACCAAACAAGCGTCGTATTCACCAGAACCGAGCTCCTTAATAAGTTGGTTAAAAACTGGTCGTTTGCCAGAGTCTTTGGCGGAATGGCTCTCTTTGAGAACTTTAACAATTTCTATGCCCTCTCTTTGGGCAAGATCGGTCATCTCTTTAATTTGTGAATCAATCGACATCGCTTGCCGCTCGTCTTGTTCTGAAGATTTACGAGCGTACAAGCAATATTTTAATGTCGATTGATCATTGTCCAGCATGGCAAGCACAACAGTACCGCCAAGCGATCTGTAAGTCTAGCCTTATTAAAGATTAACTTTTACGCCGTTGCTGAATGCACTGTCGTGTAATTCTGCACTCACTGAATTTGAAAAAAAATTGTCCAAAGACGAAAAAATCGACCGTCCTGGTAATGCACTAATACTCAATGTCTTTTAATTGAGCGTGATTGGCAACAACTGTCAAGCTACCACTCTCCCGGATACCTTGTCTCTTTCCAGCGGAGCTGGTATGAGGCTGGAAGCGTAAGCTGCTGGGCTCATCTTGAGAGCCGTGTGGATGCGCTCTGTATTGTAGTAATGCACGGTTAGGGCAATTGCTTCGTAGAGTTGGCCAATATCTTTGTACTGATCTAGTTTGCCTAGCTCTGGCTTGAAACTGCCATAGATATTTTTCATGGAATGGATGGCCAAAGAAATTATACTGGCGAGTAGATATATAAAAAAATAACAAAATCTTCTCACTTCGAAAGGTTGTAGTTTTAGATTTTGGGCTTCAAAGACTCAACTTTTGACTCAAAAATATGCAGTAGCGGGATACTCAGTACTCCAAGCCATAAGTATGCACTGCTTGAGCTGATAAGACCGATGCCAAATAAAGCCAAAGTATAGCTCAAGTAGATGGGGTCATTGATATTTTTATAGACCCCAGTACTCACGTGTTTAGTCGGTTTAAATAGATCACCGTTAACGAGTGCTTGTACCCCGATCGAACAGAGTGAGCTGATGAATAGTACGATAGCTAAGAGCAATAACAAGGTCCCTACCAGTTACAAGGGGCCGTTATAGCCAAGTGATCCGTTCGAAGTCGTCAAATTAGTAGTTGACCACACAAAACCTACCCATGCAGGCAAAATGACCAAACTATGCACATGTACAGCACCATTCCCAAAACGGCTGTAAATATGATATTTTTTCTGGAGGAAAACGCTGCTTGAATTGATTGTTACTGCAAGTATAAATAAGCTAGCTGAGAATAAAAGAGGGTTCATTTTTGGTTTCTCTCAAAAACAACGTGGCCACTAATCTTAATGATTCGCATAAAACCAATTAAACGAAGACTTCTCAGTGCCTCGGCGAGCGGAGTGGCGAGTGGGATGGCTGCAAACAAATACCACCAGTTATACTTTAGGTAATTTGTCTTATGTTGAGATAGAACAAGTCTGACAAAAAATTCTGCAAGTAGTACAGAAGCTATCGCCAGATCTATAGATCGTATAACTTTCAATTGTTCAGGACTAGGGTGGGCAAAAAAGTCTATAGCAAGCATAACAAGACTGACAACTACGAGTACGCAAATAGCGAGTTCCCACGACATCGAACCCGAGGGTGAACCGTAGTGGTATTTTGTTGCCTTGTTGCTTTTTGATGATTTCATTGTTAGTCTTCCACGATAGGAGCAATTAGTTGGCCGAACAATTCGGAAACCATCTCTGTATAGCTTTCGATGTTATCCTTAAAATAATTCGGATAGGCCTTCTGGATCTGCGCAATTGTGTAGTAGCCAACAGCCATCATTGCACCGTATCCGGCATTGTCAGGTAGTGGCACATGAAGTCGGTGTTGTGCATCACCCCAAGAAGTGTTTTCCTCGCCGAAGCTAATGAATAGTTCATCGGAAGGAGCAACCGTTGTGGCGTGGCGGACATACTCAGAGGTCTCAACATCACGGGCAATATTGCGGCCAAAGAGTTCTATGAATTTCACTTGCAGCATTCGTATTATGCCCGAAAATTGTGGAGGCACAATTAAGTAGTACTTGTTGTACTTTGAAAAATCGGGCCACTCTATCTTTGCGATGCTCTCATGGATAAACTTCTCGATAGCAGCAGGGTCTTCACCGGTCTTACCAAGGATCATCCCCATGTACGTTGACGTATTGTAGGTATAGGGCTCCCTATTTTTAGGAAGGATAGATTCATCGTGTGTGTGGCTATGATCAAGTTCAAGGCTTGCCGGTGAGCCAGGTGTGTTCGTTATGAGTGTAACGTGTTTACCAAGTTCTTTTGCACGCCGGGCAATAACAGGAGCATGCTTTGATCCAGAGGCTGAAATGAGAACTACACCGTCGATTGCCGCAATACTTTGTAGCTTCTCCTCAAAGTTACTCTCAGAAGCGAATATTGCGTCACTGTCTTCGAAGATGATTCTGCCTGTTGCTTCAGCATTCCCGGAACCAACTACAAGTGGCCGTTGATACATCGAAACGTCTATTTTTGGTATATTCTGTGCTTGGAACAGCTCAAGTGCAGCCAGTACAACTACATCAAGGTTGGGGATTGTATCAATATGGAAATTATTGAGTATGTCGATATTATCTGTTGTCATCACTAGCTCCCTTTACGTTAGTTACGTGCACTGAGCAGACATGTAATACCTCTGTGAGCCACTCCCCGGATACTTCTGCGAGAAGCTTATCTGAGACTTCTGGTCCCCAAGTAGCATTCTTGTATATATGCAGCGGCTGCCGATCGGTCTGCCATGCCCTTAGAATCGGCTCTGTTATCCTCCAGCATGCCAGAACTTCATTGCTTGTTGCAAACAGTGTTTTGTCACCACGCAGTACATCTACTAGAACCCTCTCGTATGCATCGGGGTGAGATACACCAAGCTTTTCGCTATAACAGAAGTCCATCTGAACATTCTCGATCTTGCTTTCAAAACCTGGTTTTTTGATTCGAAGATTCAAAACTATCCCCTCATTCGGCTGGATGCGGATCGTTAAATAGTTTGTACACTCTGGCGTGTCAGCGTCCTTGAATACGACTGTAACTTCTGTCACCTTTTCTTTTAGCGATTTACCCGTTCGAATATACATGGGCACACCATGCCACTTCGGATTATCAGCCGTTAGTTTGATCGCAGCATACGTTTCTGTCTTACTATGGCTACTCGAGACTTCTTTTTTGTATGTTTCATATTGGCCACGTATTGTTTCTGATTCCATCTTGTCGTCAGCAGGTGGCACTAGGCTCGATAAGAGTTCCTCTTTGGCTCTGTGAATCGCATCTGCTTCCATCTCGGTTGGTTTGTCCATGGTAACTAGAGCTAAAATTTGCAGAAGGTGACTTTGGATAAGGTCTCTCAATGCACCCATCTGCTCATAAAAGGCGACCCTACCTTCAATCCCTATCGATTCTGCGGCAGTAATCATGATATGACTGATGTGATCTTTATCCCAAGACTGACTAAACAATGGATTTTCAAAACGGAATGTTAATATATTCTGGACAGTTTCTTTGGCGAGATAGTGATCGATCCGGTATATCTGTTCTTCGGTAAATGATCCCCTGAGTGACTTAACAAGTGATTGAGCAGATTCTAGATCGTAGCCAAAGGGTTTTTCAATGAGTAGTCTACTTTCGGCAACTCCATGCTGGCAGCCCGTATTAAGATCCTTGCTGCCCAGACGCTCAACTACGGCACCGAATAGTGCAGATGGAATAGCTAAGTAAAATAGTCTGTTGAGACAGACGCCGAGACTATCTTCGATGGCATCGATCTCCCGCTTCAGCAGTGCATACTCATCAGGTTTTGTTATGTCCATATCAACTATAGATAGCGCCTGTTCGAGCCAACTCAGTGTAACTTCATCACACGAGCTTCCATTTGAATGGACGCTTTCTTCGATTAATTTGAGCACGTCCTTAACAGTCGTACCACGACGGCTCACCCCGACAATCTTAAACGATTCTGGTAGTAGCTTATCGTGTGCAAGATGATATAGAGCTGGCAGAAGTTTACGCTGTGCAAGATCTCCTGTAATACCAAATATAGTAAGTATCGCGGGTTCAAGAGGTGTCATTTTATTCATGATCCTTATTTATGGCGTGTCCTCCAAACTTATTGCGCATTGCGGCCAATAACTTTGTGCCGAAATTAACTTTTCCTGCTTGTGAATCAAGGCGGACTTTATATGCGGCTTCAATTGCTGGTAGCTCAACCCCGTGGTCTTGAGCTATTTCTAGCGTCCACCGTGTCTCACCGGATTCTGCCACAAATCCTTCGATACCCACTAGCTCAGGGTTCTCTTTGAGCGCTTCAACGGTAAGATCATTCAATAATGAACTTATAATGCTGCCGTGGGCCCACACATCTCCGATAGCTCCGAGGTTAAGTTCTTTATACGGACCATCTTTAAGCATTCGGTAGCCCTCAGCGTATGACTGCATGAGCCCGTACTCGATGGCATTATGTACCATTTTGACATAATGCCCGCTACCACTCTGGCCAAAATAACCCCAACCCTGAGACGGTGATAAGGCGGAGAAAATTGGCGATAGTTTATTAGCCACATCTTCATCTCCTCCGACCATGATCGAGTAGCCATTTTTGAGGCCAAGTATACCGCCACTTGTTCCGACATCGACAAATGATACATTTCGCTCTTTGCACAGCTCGTAACGTTTCTTTGAGAGACGGAAGTCTGAATTACCGCCGTCTATTATCACTGCGCCTGCACCAACAATATCCAGCAAGTCACTGATTTCTTGGTCAACATATTGCGCAGGTATCATCAGCCAAACAATTACATCCTCGAGCTTACCGACTAAATCTGACCGGCTGCTAGCTAACTGTGCGCCGTTCGTCTCTGCTTCTTTACGTGCGCTTTCATTAAGATCATAGGCAACAACATCATGCCGGGCTGCTACAAGCCGTTTCGTCATATTGCCACCCATCTTCCCGAGACCTATAAATCCAACCTTCATATGCGCACTCCTTCTATGTCAGTAAATACCGACAGCTTATTTACGTCTTTCAATAACCTCGCAGGGATACTAGAGATTGGTCCGTTAGCCATAAACATCTTCATAGCTTCTATCTTATCTGAACTGGCAGCATAAAGCACTACATCATCAAGCGCATGAATAAGTCGTGGTGTTGCAGTTATTCTTTTAAAGTCTTTCGCCTCATAGTAATCGTACAGAGTGTGGCTCTCCATCACTGGATTATATGGGAGTAGCCCAGCAGTATGGCCGTCTACTCCCATGCCAAAGAGACCGATAGAGAAATTGGTTTCGTTCAGCAGTGTATTAACCATTTCGGCGTAGTCGCGGGTAGTGATGTCTATTGGCTTAGTTTTCGTGAGAACAGG
>JBGSPG010000112.1:0-4873 GCA_041738725.1 Saccharimonadales bacterium (SeqCode) | reverse complement strand
GAGAGTTCGGCGTTGAATTTGACCAAGATGCATTCAATGCAGCGCACTAAGAAGCAATTGGTGCAAACCTTATTGGCGAGATTTTTCAAACGAGTAAGAAGGACTTCATTAAACGCACACTTATTCGACATGATTCAGATGTTGTTGCTCGTCAGATAATGAGGATATATTTTGCTTGATATCATAACTAAACACTGCTGGGTACTGGACCTAGATAGAACTCTGTCAAGTGTTGAAATTGTCATGGAGGCAATTGAGAATGTCTGTACAGAAATGAAGCTTGACTATACTAAAATTGCCGAGCAAAAAGACCTTACAGAGCTACATGGTCATTCATTTTCACTCCTCACAACCGTTGGCTCTCTCTGGCCAGAAGTTCTTGACGAGTTTTGTACAAAATTTAAACAGAATGACCACCTTGAGTGTATTTACCCTGATGCCCGTAGATTTTTAGATCAAGCTAAAAAACTCGATATTCCCTGTGTCATTATTACGTATGGTGACCCTCTGTGGCAGTCGATTAAAATGGAGCTCGGGGGGGTTATACAGGTTCCTCATATCGTATGTGATATCCCCGAAAAGTCTATATTACTGGCACAGTATCGGCGTGGTTCACAGTTTGAGTTACATACCTCATCAGGGATTGTGCGAACTGAAACAATCACCCTGGTTGATGATAAAGTCGTGGCATTCGAGGAGATACCGCCAGCGGTAAGCGGTGTACTCATCACACGGTCAGATTCAATCCTTACTGTACCGAGTACTATTAGAAAAATTAATTCATTCGACGAAATTATTGGAGAACTTCAATCATGAAAGCAATTATACCCGTTGCTGGATGGGGAACACGGCGACTCCCGATTACAAAAACAATAGAAAAATGTATGCTGCCTATAGGTAACCGCCCGATTGTTGACTATGTTGTTGAGGACTGCGTTAAGGCGGGTATCACAGAGATAATTTTTGTGGTTGGCGAGCAATCAAACCAGATACAGTCCTACTATGGCCATAATATTATGCTTGAAGATTATCTGCATTCAACTGGTAAGTCAGATCAGATAGAGCTTATTTCACCGCCTCGTGGCATAACTTTCCACTATGTTACGCAACCACATAACAAAAAGTACGGGACTGCTATACCGGTTGCTATGGCTGCACAAACCTACGATTGTTCTGATGGTGCAGTTGTGTTGATGGGTGATGACTTTATATATCATGAAGATGAACAGAGTGAGGTTAAAAAACTCATTGAGGCAGCCGGAGCTGATTCAGCACTACTTGGAGTAGAGGTTGACGAATCTCGAACATCTAATTACGGTGTCCTGAAAATATCAGAAGACGGTCATTTTGATGCAATTGTAGAGAAGCCTGAGCGGGGGAATGCGCCAAGTAATCTGATTAATGTTAGTAAGTATGTAATGAGCCCTGAACTACTTGAGCGGGTAATACAGTATTCAAATGAGACTATTGAGGGTGAGTATGTAATTACAGAGCCTATTAACCGACATAAGACTAGTGGTGGAATAATTGCGGTGTTGCCAGCAAGTGGCAGGTACCTAGACGGAGGTAGTCTAGAGGGTTGGCTTGAGGCCAATAACGTTGTCTGTAGCCAATAAGTTATCCACTATATTGTGGAAAAGTCACATTTATTATGCTAATCTGCCAAATTCCGTATATTAAATAGTAAAAAGTACTTGCAGTGGGTAGCGGTGGGTAGTAGACTATGTCTAGTGGGTAGAAGTGGGTAGCCAAAAAGAGCTAGACCACACCACAAACAAACATTAACAAAACCTATGGCCACATTAGACTACTTTCAACGCAAGCTTGACGATAAGCGTCGGTTAACCATACCGGCGGAGATTCGAGCAGAGTTTGCAAGTGGGGTAGTAGTAACACGTGGATTTGGAACATACCTTCACCTGTATTCAGTTGAAGTATGGAACCAAACAGTTGAACCCGCACTGCGAGGCGACATTTTGGATGAGCGAATTGCTGATACGAATGTGCGGCTTCGGATGGGCAAGATTGAGAGTGATCTTGATCTTAAGCAGGGCAGGTTCACACTGGAACAGCATCTTATTGAGTATGCAGATATATCAAAAGATGTCGTGGCCATTCGAGCAGGTCAGTATTGGCGACTCACCGCAGTCGAACATGCCGATCTGTAGCAGCTCAGAGTTGAACGCACTTTAACAATATATTCACGTAGAAACCCAGTTCGAGGTCAGCTACCTGATAGTCAGTAGTGAGAATGAAGATTACACATAAAATAGATCTTTGTACCTTCGGTTATAAAAAACCTCCCAAAAACTCCACCTCACACATAAGTCTCTCTCGCTAATGGACATTAGAGTGATTTTCATAATCGCCAAACACAGTTCCATTAGCTCTAAATAAATCCATGTATATGTTCTGCATATATATGGTACACAAAAACAAAAACAACGATTTGCCTAGAGCAGATCACAAAACAAAAAACTGACTATCAGATAGGTGACCTCGCAAATAAAAAAACACCACCACAACAACTCCCACGTTCCAGTACTCCTTGAAAGCGTACTAACGTATCTAGACCCACAGCCAGGGGAATCATACCTTGACTTAACAGCTGGATACGGAGGACATGCTTCAAAAGTATTATCGAACACGGGTGATGCGTCACGAATGACATTGGTCGATCGTGATGAATCAGCAATTAGTTCACTGCAAACGTTAGCTCTTCAGGGTGCACGCTTAATCCATTCAGATTTTGCAAACGCAGCCACAGAGTTACATACCGCAGGGGATCAATTTGATATGATTTTGATCGATCTAGGAGTGTCGTCACCACACCTTGACAACAAAGAGCGCGGCTTCAGCTTTATGCATGATGCACCGCTCGATATGCGAATGGATCCTCGCCAAGAAGTAACGGCAGCGGATATCATCAACACATCTTCAGAAGATGAACTTGTAGATATTCTCAGACGGTACGGTGAAGAGCCAAAAGCTAAGCGTATTGCCAGAGCATTAGTCCAAGCTGGACATGTGAAGACTACGTTTGAGCTTGCAGAAGTTGTCGAGTCCGTTTATGGCCGTCGAGGTAAAACACACCCCGCGACCCGTACCTTTCAAGCAGTCCGCATTGCGGTAAATAAAGAGCTCGAGCAAGTAGAGCAAACACTCGTACTACTGCCTGATTTACTATCAGCTGGTGGAAGAGTCGTCATTATCAGTTTTCATAGTCTTGAAGATAGATTGGTAAAGCAATTCTTCTCAGAACAGATGAAATCTGGATATGAAGCTCAGTTGCAGGTTCTTACCAAAAAACCAGTTAGCGGCAAAACCGAACAAGTTTTTAACCCGCGAGCAAGAAGCGCAATGCTTCGAGCCGCAGTGAAAATAAAAATATAAGAAAGGGGCACTTATGCCAATCCAGGTACAAAACAAGTCCCGAGCGTATAAGGTTAAAGTCCGAGTAGGATAGTACCGATACGTAGAGATGCTCAGTAAAATAACTGAGCATCTCACCAAAATAAAGACACAAACAAAAATAAATAACGAGGAACATTCATGGCACAATCCACCACATACATGCTGTCTCGCTCAGCAAGTGCAAATACATGGCGTAGAAATCAGAATACTATTCGGCATACCTTTGAAGGTAAGCAATTTGGTCCAGTCGCTCATTCGGTAGTAGTAATAATGCTACTCTGCGTAATGGGCTTAATGTATTTAGCGCAGATCAATAAGACGAACGCGTACACATACCCAATTAACGAGCTAGAGAATCAAAAGAAGACTCTACTTGCAGAACAAGAGACTCTAAGGGTTGAGGCGGCCCGGCTAGGCTCACTCGATACAGTTAAAAAGAGTACTGTTGCACAGAACCTTACCACTCCCGCAAACGTTCAGACTATTCGTTAACTCTCTCACGGGCAGATATTAGAACGATAGTAGCGCTCAGTGAGGGCGTTAGCGAATATATTGTATGAACAGAAGATCACAACTACCACAACGAATGCAGTCGAATTCAGCCCCTACAAAAAATAGAGGGGTTAGTTTGAGGTATATTGTATTCGCAATCGGCTTAATACTCGGGGCACGCCTTTTTTACTTACAGGTTATCAAGCACGATTACTACGACAAACTCGCAGTTGCCGAACAGCAAAAAAAGTTTACTATTCCGGCCGAAAGGGGGAGTGTGTACTTCCGTGACGGAGATCAAATTGTTCCTGCTGTGCTTAATTCAGACGTCTACACGCTGTACGCTGACCCGCGCGAGGTTATTGATGCTAAAAAAGCTGCCCAGGTGGTTTCTAACAATTTGAATCTTGATAGAGCTGAGGTATTGAAGAAGATTAAAACAAAAGATACTTCTTACGTAGTACTTGCAAAAAGGCTGAGCAGAGATTCGGTAGACAAGCTCTTTAAAGAAAAGAAACAACTTATAGGAATAAACGTTGTTGCAGTGCCACAGCGAGTATATCCCGAAGGTACACTTGCTGCCCAGACACTTGGTTTTGTAAATGATGAAGGTATTGGCCAGTATGGCGCTGAGGGGGCACTAAATAGTCGCCTAAAGGGCTCAGAGGGTATCCTAAAGGCTACGACTGATGTAAACGGAGTTCCACTGAGTGTCGATGATAGAAACAGTATCGCTAAAGCACCAAAAAATGGTGATGACCTTGTTCTCACGGTAGATCGTAATATACAGGCGAAGGCTGAAGAAGTTTTAGCTACGGGCCTCGAGCGCAGCAAGGCAACAAAAGGGAGCATAATTGTGATTGACCCTAGTACCGGCGCAGTCAAGGCGATGGCTAATTTACCAACCTACGATCCCGCAAAGTATTTTGATGTCGGCGATGATGCCTACGAAAAGTTTCAAAACAGG
>JBGSPG010000104.1:0-3147 GCA_041738725.1 Saccharimonadales bacterium (SeqCode) | reverse complement strand
GGTTATTGGCGTAAATGCTATTTGAGAAGCAGAGAAGACGCCTGCCATAGTTGCAAACGGTAGGGTTCGTATTGTGCCCGCACTTGCAACCGGTGCAGTGACTGTGCCGGGTGTACCAGCTGCACCACCTGAACCAGTACCACCAGAACCACCCCGTCCGCCTAGGCTGTTTGAGAGCGCTGCAGTGTTGTTGCCGGCCGTAGTTGTGCCGCTTGCACCAGCCTGAGCTCCAGATACGGTCCGCGTAGTGATACCGATGCCACCAGTAGTGCCCGTAAAACTTCCACCAGCTGCAAGAATACTACCAACAGCTATTGTTCCGTCGCCACTGAGCGTTCCGCTACAGAAAAACCGATAGCCGTTCATGTTTACACTTACTCCGGTAAGAACAGAACAGTTTATCAAGAAGATATCACGCGCCATGTCGTATACTCCATTACTTGGTACTATGCTAAGAACAGTTGCTACACCATCAAACACAACACTTCCATCAGAGCTATCACCATATACTCCGTCAGACAGCTGTCCGTATGCAACGGCATCTGTTGATGCTGTGGCGTTGGCTACGTTGAAGATTCTGTGGGAGGCCATATTTAGATCAGCTGCTGGTGGAGTCATTTGGTCTAGGCTGTTGGAACGGATTATACTTTCAACATTTGCCGTCCCGGCAACAACTGGTAGAGCTGCGGTTCCGGCTAGGTCCCCTGCCAGTTGGACTCTTCCCTTCACGGACACGGTGGCATCGACTACTGCTGCACCCGCTGTGTCATCAACATATAATTTAGTAGCTGCGTG
Source organism: Saccharimonadales bacterium (SeqCode) (assembly GCA_041738725.1). GTDB lineage: Bacteria > Patescibacteriota > Saccharimonadia > Saccharimonadales > UBA7683 > JAGOUG01. Next base: position 2,352 of record JBGSPG010000104.1, on the reverse strand, counting down.
AGTATTATTTGTTGGGCTGGGTACAACGACCGTGCCAGTAAATGTTGGATTAGCGAGTGGAGCCTTTGCATCTAGCGCAGCCTGAGTGTCGCTCGAGATCGGTTTGTTTACGTCTGAGGTGTCATCAACATTTGTTAATCCAACTTGCGCCTTAGTAACACTATGGGGATTACTGGTGTTGCTACTGTGCGTAGACGCGTCGTCAATATCAGCGGTACGTTTGAGAGTACCATCAGCGTTATGTTCAACAGAAAGATATTCGTTTAGAACATCTCCCCATGTGTTATCGTCGCTGCCTGGTATTGGTAATCTCGCCATTATCCCCTTTGCCTCTTAAAGCTTTAGCTTATTTTATCACACTATCGGGTTACGACGCTGAGCATCTGACCTGAGTAGTGTATTGAGGCATCTGAAGATAATATTACAACGAAAACTGCTGAGATTTAGGGTAGAATAGATCACATTGTGCCTCAAAAAGTAGATACATACTCACTACCCTAATTTGGAGATAAAAATGGAAACACCAACAGTAGCACCTGAAGATATTTTAGCGCCATCAGCAGAAGATAACGCTCCGCGAACAGATATTTTTTTGTGGGCAAACAACCTTGTTCAAATTAAAGAAGAGTTACGTATTGAACTCTTTTTGTTTAACAAAAACTATATCGTCTACAAAACGCAGATTCATAAAGATTTGCGACGTGGCATGGAGCAGCTGTTTATAGATAATATTTTAGAGTTTGTTATGGACGGTGCAGAGCAAGGTATGCAGGTGCGTGATTTTGAAGATGCTGAAGCGGAAAAACTAGTACTGCAACGTACGCGGCTGAGTAAGGTAGATAACGCCAAAATGGTACTCAACTGGTTGAAGACTCAGGAGCACGAGATCGAAAACTTTGTTGAAGAAGAGCATGATTTTAAGCGAATTAAAGGCATACTTGTGCGTTGTAGCCACCGTTCACTCGACAAGCCGTTCTACATTATAAAATCGCTCCCCCAGAGCGTTATTATGAAGGGTAACGATGGCTGGATGCTTAAGTCGGGTAATTTTGTGAAGTTTGACGCAGAGGGTGCACTGCGTGTCCCGGCTGATAATCAGTTACTGGTACTTGATCAAGATATATACGTCTTCAACCCTGCGAAGTTATCTAGCCTGTTTGGCTACGACGCTAAGAAGTACACGATAGCTGAAGTCAAAATGAAGCTTATTGCCGAGAATTTTAAGCTCAGCGTCAGTAAAGAGACGACTATAGAAGAGATGGTTAAGGGTAAAAAATCAATCGTAAATAAACTTCAAAAAGTTGATCCAACAGGTATTAAGCAAGATGATTTAGTGAATCATGCCGATGAACTTGATCTTCCACTGATGCTCGACGACAACGGTGCAATCATTATTTTGGACAGTAAAGACCTCGGTCTGTTTGTTAACCTTCTGAACGAAGATTACGTAGAATCTGCGCTAACGGGTACGCGGTACGAGATTACCGGCAAGAAACCACTAAAACCAGCGTCTGACGACGATCTGTTGAAACAATATTCGTAACGGTACTGCGGGTACTGTTACTTTGCTGCTTTGAGTTTTTTCTTCAGTGCACGCTTACGTGCAGCTCCATGCCAGTTTTTATGCTTTGCCATATCTTAGTTCCATTCAATTACGTTACGATCAATCATACCATATTACAGCGTGCATGTCTCAGCTAGGCGCGTAAAGTTGCCATTACCTGCTTGTATGCACTTATTTTAGCGATAAGAAGTCTTCGGTAATACACTAGTTCAATATCCGACGTAGGTTTCTATAGCTGCTGCAGGTCGCCATCTAACTGGGATGGATCGAGATCTTCGTCGGCTGAGAGTTTGTCGATATCATTTTTTGCTTGGGTGATGTCTGATTTAGATTCTAGTGTTTTTGCAGTTGAATCTACGGCATCAGTATTATCGGATAACCTGTTGTAGCTAAAGAAGGCAAGACTACCTACTACCGCTACGGCGACTAACAGAACGATAATTATGTGCGCCGAGCCAGTTTGGTCTGTAGAGCGTCGGATCATGACTTGCTACTTTCATTGTATGATTCTATAGCTTCATATACAGCCTTCACGCTTGTACGATATGATTTAAGATCTTTCCGAGCCTGTTCAGTCGCGGCTTTATATGTTGCCACGGTCGCTTTTGCAGATGAATTTGTGCAATCAATAGTCGGGCTGAGTGTACTGAGTGCCTCTACTGAAGTAGTTGCGGTTGCCTGCGCTGAGGTCGCAGAGTCAAGGGCAGTACTTACTGCTGTATCGGTAATAGTATTTTTTTCTACGTAGGCAGTTATCTTAGTTACATAGGTATCAATCTTTGATTTGT
>JBGSPG010000067.1:0-5154 GCA_041738725.1 Saccharimonadales bacterium (SeqCode) | reverse complement strand
GAATGAGCCGTTTTTGAAACCGTCTATTGCAGTGCTTAAAATTGGTCGAATATCTTCAGCAGTAGGGGCATCTATAAAATCGTGATACGCACCGATTAATTCAATATCGGATACTTTAGCGCAGAAGTTAGTCGCTTTTTTCCCAACAGTGATAACTTTAGATGTAACGCCAGCGGCCCTATCTGCCTGAAGTTGACGAGCAAATTCTTTAAGAAGGCTCGCATTATAGCCACCGGCCAAACCTCTGTCTGAAGCAACTACGATAATTAACTTGTTCTTGGTCTCTCTGCGTTCAAACAGTGGGTGTTTATTTACATCAGTAAGTTTTCGGATACGAGTTAGTAGCTCGTTCGCAATTTTTGCAAATTCGCGTGAAGCCGTTGCAGAATCCTGCGCACGACGCAACTTAGAAGCCGCAACCATCTCCATAGCCTTAGTAATCTGTTTAGTGTTCTTAACAGATGTAATTCGCTGACGGAGTTGCTGCGTACTAGCCATTAGCTGTAGAACTCCCTGCAGACTGATTAGCACCGCTAAGCCCATAATCAACCAAAGCTCTTAGTAAGAATTCAGCATTATCAATATACCCGTAAGATGCCCCGGCTTGCACAAGCTCATGATCTCTCGAACCCAGATTTCCCTCAGAGTTAATCAAGTTGCGTACAGATTCATCAGCCCTCTCTACAAGTCCAGCAAGTCCAGGACTGAGTGGTGGCTCCAAAGTACCTTCTTTATGTGCACCAGAGATAGCGACGATGCCCCTTGCTAGGGGTAGCATCCTTTTACCATGGTTACGCTCGGTAATATTAAGTACCGTTGCAATCTGGAGATGTCGTAGTGCCTCCATATAGGCGTATCTGCCTATTGATACTTCACAACCTGTTTCAACGCTTGTTGGCATGAGATCGATTTTTACGTACGTCATACTAATCCTATCTCCCAGCCCTTATTTACTTTCCTTAGTATCTGCTTTTTCGCCGGAAACAGCAAAGTCTGAAGCTACGGCTGTGGCAATCTTTAAGATCAGGTCTTTTAATGGACCCTCAACCTTTTTATCACCCTTGTCGAGCTCGACCATTTCTTTTTTATGCATAGAATGGAGCTGATCGAGAAGCTCTTTCTGAGCAGCCTTTATCTTTTCTACTGGAACGGTATCGAAAGCACCTTCGTTTGCGGCAAGCAGTGTTGCGGCCTGTTCCCAAATAGCGAGTGGGGAATATTGTGGTTGCTTCAAGATTTCAGTTAGGCGTTGACCACGTTCAATTCTACCCTTAGTTTCAGCATCTAAGTCTGTAGAGAACTGAGAGAACGCTGCAAGTTCACGGAACTGTGCAAGTGAAAGTTTAATACCGCCAGAAACTGACTTAATGGTTTTCGTCTGAGCCGCACCACCAACACGTGATACCGAGATACCAACTGAAATTGCCGGGCGAATACCCTGGTAGAACAGGTTAGTTTCTAAGAAGATCTGACCATCGGTGATAGAGATCACGTTAGTAGGAATATATGCAGAAACGTCACCAGCCTGCGTTTCAATAATTGGTAGCGCCGTTAGTGAACCACCACCAAGCGCGTCTGAAAGTTTTGCTGAACGTTCAAGAAGGCGAGAGTGCAAGTAAAATACGTCACCCGGGTACGCCTCGCGTCCTGGTGGGCGCCTAAGTAGGAGTGACATCTGACGATACGCGGCAGCGTGCTTTGTTAAATCATCATAAATAACGAGTGCATGTTCGCCTTTATCTCGGAAGTATTCGCCCATGGCTGCACCGGCGTACGGGGCAAGGTACTGCATAGAAGCTGGGTCAGCAGGGGAGGTGGCAACAACAATAGTTTGATCCATCACACCTTCACGCTTCAATCGTTCTACCAAACGAGCAACCTTAGCGTTTTTCTGGCCGATTGCCACAAACACGTTAATAACGCCTGTTTTCTGCTTTGCCTGGTTAATCATAGTGTCAACAGCGATTGCAGTTTTACCGGTCTGGCGATCACCAATAATAAGCTCACGTTGACCACGACCAATTGGTACAAGCGCATCTACTGCAACTACACCGGTCATAAGAGGCTCGAACACACTCTTACGGTCGAGAACGCCAGGTGCGTCACGTTCAATTAAGCCGGTTGTTTTAGTTTTAATTGCAGAGCCACCATCAATAGGCTGGCCAAGTGGGTTTACTACGCGGCCAATAAGCTCTGGGCCAATTGGAACCTCTAGTACCTTACCCGTAAGGTGTACCCGGCAACCGGATTTAATTTTGGTGTCTTCACCCAAAATAACGGCGCCGATTTCGTCTTCCATAAGGTTGAGGGCAAAAGCAGTAATTTTAGTACCGTCAATTGCATCAATTTCGAGCATTTCGTTATATCCGGCAGATTTAAGTCCGTAGATCCAGGCCACACCATCACCGACACGAATTACTAAACCAGTATCTTGTGTAGTACCCGCATTTTTAAGTTCATCAATTGCCGCACGCAGCTCATGTGATAGTTCCTTCATTGATATTTCAGCCATATAGTCTCCTTACGCCCTTAACTTTGTCAGTTTACTCTTTAATGAAAGATCCAGTTCCATATCTGGTGCACTCAGCACAACGCCTGCAAGCAGCGAGTTGTCTATCTGCTCATGCAAAATAACCTTTTTTGCATTAGTGGTGGTTTTAACGAGTTCTGAAAGCTGCTTCTTCATTTCAGTGCTCAGCTTGTATGGTGTACGTGCATCTGCCTCAACCACACCGTGCTGTAGTTGATACTCTTTTGCAATATCAAAAATAAGCTCTTCAACCTGGCCATGCATACGGTGCTCGAGCAGGAGCGCTGCGAGCTCTTTAACTGCAACGTCAACACCCTGCTTATCTGCCTGGTATACAAATGCCTTTGCAATAAGTGGTCTGGTTAGCTTCATTTTTTAGATCCTTTTGAGCCAGATTCGGCAAGTGCCTGCTTAATAAGTTCTTCGTTCTTTTTAGCATCAACTTTTTCGCCGAGTAGGGTAGTAGTGGCCTGCGCGACAAGCTCGAGCGTCTCTTTTTTGAGTGATTCTTGGGCCTTGGCAACTTGCTGTTCTATCTGAACTTTTCCGTCTGCCACAATTTTTTCGGAACGAACGACTGCACTATCTTCAGCCTGCTTTACAATTGCCGTTGCTTCTTCTTGACTCTTTGTAATAACATCTTCGGCCTGAAGTCGTGCCTCGTGAAGTAAGCCACTGACACGCTTTTCAGCTGCTTCGTTCTGAGTTTGTAGCTCCTGGGCTTTATCAAGGCTACCTTCTATTGCAGTTCTTCGTTCTTCAAGCGTCGCAACAATTTTACTTAAGGCAAACTTCTTTAGTAAAAATAGTAGTAGTAGAAAGGTAAGTCCCTGCGCAATAATCGCCAGCGGATCAATTCCGAGCGCAGCAATACCTTCAGGTTCGGCGGTAGAGGCAAACTGTGTCATTACGTTAAACATATATTGAGTTCCTTATTTTGTTATTCTGCTGAAGTTTAGCAGGTTCCATAGATCATATTGTGTGTGATGTCTGAAATCTGACAAACTTCGTTTTTTAATAATACGCACGTTACTTTTTTACAAAGTATGATGAGCGCGCAGTGGCGCCCATCATACAAAAAAACTATTTAAGCAAGAACGCACCGAGCAAGAATGCTAGTAGTGCGGTAACTTCAATCATAGCTGCGATGATCACAACTTGACCAGCAGCTTTACCAGCTTCTGGGTTGCGACCAATTGCATTCATATACGCTGAACCAACCCAACCAAGACCAATAGCTGCGCAACCGAGTGCAATCGCCAAAAAGAGAGCCTTGCTTGTTGTTGGATTCCAACCGCCAGTAGCAGTTGCTGTTTCTGCAAATAATTGAACCATGTAATTTCCCCTTACATTTCCCTAACTAAATTCATATATTTACCCATCACGCCGTCGTCCCTTCGACCTTTTTTATTAGAGGTTCGGCTACGTGATGTACATCGTGGGATTCGCCATGATCGGCGTGGGCAATAGCAAGGCCAAGGTACGTGGCAGTCAATATAGTAAAGACGTACGCCTGGATGCCGGCAACTAACATTTCAAACATAAAAATTGGAATAACAGCAATTGGGGTTCGGCCATTTGCAAGTACCATACTTGTAAATACGGCTATAAGAATTTCGCCGACAGCTGTATTTAAAAAGAGCCTGAGGCAGAGCGATATAATTCGTGTTAGTTCCCCGAACACTTCTAAAATACCGATGAAGAAGTTAATCGGGTTCCATGGCTTATCGGTAACGTAGTGCTTAACGTGTCCACCGAAGCCCTGTTCTTTTATAGAAAGGATCTGCACCGTAACAATAGCTATTACTGCAAGCGCAATGGTGCCATTTAAATCGGCAGTAAACGGCCTAAATAGAGGTGAGCCGTTTACTTCTATCTGTGGTCCAACAACAGGGAGCAAGCCCATTAAGTTATTAAATAGAATGAATATGAAGAATGTACCAAAAATTGGGGCATATTTTGCAGCCTTCTTGCGAGACCCAAGCGGACCTTCTATAAGGCCAACTATAAAATCTACTAGGTATTCAACAGCACCATAGAATGCATTTTTCTTGGGACGAAACGTAATTTTACGCGCAATTAGTATTAGGCTGACAGCAAGAATTGCAGAACAAACAAATCCGTAAATCATAGAGTTTGTTACGGTCAGTGGACCAATTTGAAAAATTGGCTCGGCGCTGAGGCTCACGTGTATGCCGCTTTCAGCTGCAAAGTTCCTGAACATACTAAACATTCTTACCCCTCAATACACAAAAAGAAGGCGCTTGAGGCCTTACCAAATGCAAGTGGCGTGATGTGTATATTCCCATCTGTTACCCAGTGTACAAGAATAGAAGTATCGACACAACATTGACTATTTAGCTTATGAATGTTATAAATTGTATATAGTCACATCCGTGACTTGTACATGCCACGACTGCAAGGTCCTGGTGAACAAGTGAGGTCGCATGAACGACACAAACACAACCGGCGCACTGGAGCGTCCAAAGCTGGCCGTTGGCTTCCTTTGGACCGTCTCGGCGATGTGCGCAGTACATGCCGTGCTCGTGCTGTCATTGGGTCTTCTAACCCCATACGGCGAGCTGGACCCTCAGTTCTTGAGCTGGGGGATTGGCACGACTGCC
>JBGSPG010000064.1:0-3612 GCA_041738725.1 Saccharimonadales bacterium (SeqCode) | reverse complement strand
AGGCTGCAGCTTAAAATCTTCTAAGTTCCTACAATCACGACACATAAAGTGGGAATGAGGCTCCGGGTTAGAATCTAGTATGCTTTCTCCGGATAGATTTGGGGTGCATCCAATAATACCCCGTTCTTTTAAACGGTGAGTGGCACGGTGAACCGTTGTAAGTGAGATACCTGGTAATAATTTAGAAACCTCAAACCAAATCTGTTTATTAGTAGCATGTCCTAGCGTGTGAAGAGTTTCTAATACCGCATCCGTCTGGTGAGTGCTTCGAGCGATCATGTGTACAATATATATGATTTTTTTTATATTGTAAATAGTTGACAATTGTAAATAGTTTACAATACAATAATAGAGTAATTCATTGAAGGAGGTTTCACAATGAGCGTAACAGTTTACTCAACGGCGACATGCCCCTACTGTGTAATGGTGAAGAAGTGGCTCGATAACGAGAAGGTACATTATAAAGAAGTTCGAGTTGACCAAGACATGGAAGCTGCTCGTAAGATGGTTGAGATAAGTGGCCAAATGGGGGTACCATTTACCACCGTTGAAAAATCAGATGGTACACTGTACACGGTACTCGGGTTTGACATCCCAAGACTAAGAACTGTCTTAAAGGAGTCTATATGAATTTTGCCTTCTTACTTATCGTAGGCCTTGTTGGAATCATGGCATTTGGGATTGGTCAGGCTAAACCTAATAGTTCAAATTCGACTCAGGCTGAAAATTCAGTCAGCCAGTCTACGCAGCCTACAAACGAACAACTTATTGATGTACGAACACCCGAAGAATTTGCAGAATCTCATGTTGAAGGAGCCGTAAATATTGAACTTAGTCGCATAACGAATATTTCTGAGGATGAGCTCAGTAAAGAAAAGGACGTTCAACTATATTGCCGAAGCGGAAATCGTTCAGCACAAGCAGCTAGTATATTAAAAGAAGCGGGCTATAAAGTAGAGGATCTCGGTTCACTTCAATCTGCTGCCGATAAAACTAAACGAAGAATAATATAAGGGAGCCCGTATGTTTGGATTTGGACCTAGTATAGACGTTGATAAAATAAGCAAGGAAATAAGCGAAAACACAGCTCTTCTTTTAGACGTACGTGAAGATGACGAATGGGAATCAGGACATGCAGCCGGTGCAATACACTTTTCGCTCGGTCGGCTGAGTGAAGGTGAAGTCCCTACAAAAGATACGGAAAAGAAGCTTTATGTATACTGTGCCTCCGGCGGTCGTTCCGGAGTTGCTGAACAAACTCTTTCGGCAAAGGGTTTTACTGTAGATAATATTGGCGGTCTTTCAAACTGGCGTTCTGCTGGCGGAAAGACGGAATAGGATTTAATATGGCAATGCATGTAGAAATAATCCAGACCACTTCGTTAGGTAACCGTGGCTATTTAATTCATGATGGCAAAAAGGCCGTTGCAGTCGACGTTCAGCGTGATCATCAAAAATGGTCAAAAGTTGCCAACAAACTTGATTTAGAAATTATCTTTGTTATTGAAACACACATGCACAACGATTACGTTACTGGCGGTTTTAAGTTAGCGAAAGAACACGGAGCAAAATATATTGTTCCGAAAAATAGCGGACAGACTTTTACCGCACTAGAAGCGAGTGATGGCCAAGAGTTTATAGCAGGTGACCTAACTATTCGCGCTCTTCATACACCCGGTCACACACCACACCACATGAGTTATGCAATTTCAGACAACAAAAAATCGATTGTTTGTACTGGCGGAGGGCTGCTTTATGGGACAGTTGGCCGAACCGATTTAATTTCTGAGGATATGACGGAAGAGCTGACCTCGTCGCAGTATGATTCAGCTCATAAGCTAAAAAAGATTCTTCCGAAAGAAACTGACATATACCCGACGCACGGTTTTGGTAGTTTCTGTTCGTCTTCAGACGGATCTGGAGCGACGGCGAGTACACTCGAAACCGAAACAACAACAAATATCGCTTTTACCCACGATAAAGAAGCGTTCATCGATACCATTTTAAAAGGGCTCGGCCCCTATCCACGTTACTATGCCCATATGGGTGCAATGAACAAATCTGGACCCGATGACGCACGACAACTTCACGTACACGATTACACGGCAGAAGATATAGCCGATGCACTAAGTTCAAATAATAGCTGGGTCCTCGACGTTCGTACGCGCAGAGCCTTCGCTACCAAGCACCCAGAAGCGGCAATTGGTATTGAACTAGGCAACTCGTTTGCAACCTATACTGGCTGGCTTATACCTTGGAACGATGATATAACCTTGGTGGGAGATACAGAGCAGCATATACGTGAGGCCTACGAGGAACTTACTCGCATCGGTATGGATCAGTTTGTATCTGGTGCAACATCTAATCTTGCGCCGTACTTCAAAGCCGCACCGGCTAGGGGGTATGATGTAAAAACTTTTGATGATTTGAGTAATGTTTTAAAAGGAGACAAAAAAGCTTACGTTCTCGATGTCCGGCTACCAGCTGACTGGCAAAACGAACATATTGTAGGGTCCGTAAATATACCACTCCATATACTAATGGAAGAACTTGAATCGTTACCGAAAGAAAAGCCTGTGTGGGTACACTGCGCCTCTGGTTATCGAGCAAGCATCGCTGCAAGTCTTATTGACCGAAGTGGCCGTACGCCAGTTTTAATCGATGATTCTTTCGAAAAAGCCACGTTACTACAACTGACCGAATAATCGAAGAATGCATACTTAGTCGTCCAGGTTAACTCACCTTTCAAACAGAGAGTACGAGACGACAATGAAATAATTAGTGGCTTCAGATTGTACTACATATGACAGTAATATAAGGAACAAATCTATGAAGACTCAATCAATAAAAAACAACTGGCAATATCTACTTATAGCGGTACTTACATTGGGGCTTATAGGTTCGATAACGTGGGCATACCACGTAACTCAACAAACAGATACCACGCAAGCTAACAACCAGAAAAATACTATACAACAACTCGAAGAACACGGAATCACACCACTTACGAGCGCAGAGGCAAGCAACAAACAATCTACAGCTGATGAGCTTGCCTACCTAATAGAGGAAGAAAAGCTCGCGTATGATGTCTACCAGGCTATGTACGACAAATTGGGCTCGCGTGTTTTTGGAAACATCAAAGAGAGTGAATCAAAACACGGAGATATGGTACTTGCGGTTATGAATAGTCGAGGCTTAGCAGACCCACGTACTGACGAATTTGGAGTATTTGTGAATCAAGATTTGCAAATACTCTACGACAAACTCATAGCCCAAGGTAATCAGAGTGTTCAAGATGCATACAAAGTAGGCGTGCTTGTGGAGGAGACCGATATAACTGATTTAAATAACACGCTCGCAACGCTTGACCCCAAAGATTCGGATATTAAAGCGCTGGTAGAAAACTTGATACATGCATCTGAAAACCACCTACGGGCATTTAATCGTCAGCTGAGCCGATAGTCTGCGATAATGTATGTATGAAGGATATTAGATATAGCGAAACCGATGAAGTTATTATTGCCAAGGTTGTGAGTGGTGATACAGAAGCTTATGCAGAAATAATGTTTCGATATCAGAATAAACTTAACCGCTATGTAACCTTCCTCATTC
>JBGSPG010000046.1:0-3411 GCA_041738725.1 Saccharimonadales bacterium (SeqCode) | reverse complement strand
GCTATCGGTAGTACGAGCCCCGCGGTAATAACTGAAACTTTTCCAAACTTGTTCATATATAAAGCCTTCCGTGCTTGTTTCACTATATCACTTACCTGGTTACTAGTAGTCAAGTTCTGTATACTTGTAGGGTGGTAAACTAGATTAATCAGGGGGATATAGCTCAGCTGATTAGAGCGCTGCCATGGCATGGCAGAGGTCCAGGGTTTGAATCCCTGTATCTCCACCACATACATATTGATATGAAGAAACTATTAAAATCACTCATCGTTAAAATTTTATGGGCGCAAGTCGCTCGCTTAAGGGCGCGGCATAATCCTGTGGTTATCGCTGTTGCGGGTAGTATTGGTAAAACTGGTACAAAGCGCGCGATTGCGACAGTTCTTTCTGGTGCGAAAGAGGTGCGGTGGCAAGACGGAAATTATAATGACATTGTTAGCGTACCACTGATATTCTTCGGCCAAACTATGCCCTCATTATTCAATCCGCTAGGTTGGCTAAAGGTAGTAATTGCGAATGAAAAGCAGATTAGAGGGACCTATACACCGGGGATTGTAGTGCTTGAAGTTGGTACGGATTATGCGGGTAATATGGACGAGTTCGTACAGCGTCTCAAAGCAGATTATGGTGTACTCACTGGAATATCTGCTGAGCACATGATGAATTTTGCAGACATGGATGCGGTTGCAGAGGAAGAACTGAAAATCTCTCAAATTGCTGACACATTAATTGTGAATGGAGACCTGGTTGATAAAAAATACCGTACATTTGCTACTGATACACTTCTGTACGGAGAGGGAGCTTACGATTGCATCATCAATCCATCTAAACTCACCAAGGATTTATATCGGCCAGTGATGTTTGACGTACCTATTTTAAAGAAGCGGGTATCAATTAAAACACGTCTGATCGGGAGGCATAACCTTTCTGGTTTTGCAGCTGCCACGTTAATTGGTTTCACACTTGGTCTTAGCGATGATGAAGTTATTTCTGGTCTTGAAAATATTCAACCTGATGCGGGTAGAATGCGCCTACTACTCGGTAAAAAACAGTCGTTACTAATTGATGATACCTATAATTCGAGTCCGGAGGCAGTGACTGCGGCCCTAAATACTTTGTACGAGGTGCCGGGCACTACAAAAATTGCGATACTTGGCCAAATGAATGAGCTAGGTGAATTTAGTAAACAAATGCATCTTGATATTGGCGAAGCGTGTAACCCTAAACAACTCAACTTAATTGTGACGATCGGCGCTGATGCTAATATGTACTTAGCCAAGGCAGCCGAAGATGCGGGCTGCAAGGTTGTACGCTGTCCATCACCATATCATGCTGCTGATATTGTTAGACCACTACTCAAAAAGGGTGCAGTTGTTTTGATAAAAGGTTCGCAAAATAGAGTGTTCGCTGAAGAGGCGATTAAAGATCTACTACAAAATGCCGAAGACCAGAGTAAGCTCGTTCGTCAATCCGGTAAATGGATGAAAGTTAAAGAAAAGCAGTTCAAGCATGCCTAAGCCGAAAATTCTAGTTATTGGCGGCGGTCCATCAGATGAGCGTGAGATTTCATCGCTATCTTCAAAGGCGGTGTTTGACGCGCTGAAGTCTCAAGCATACTTGGTTGAATACTATGATTGGGATGGCTCCACAGATTGGTTACAAGATAACCTAGCGCAGTTTGATGTTGTGTTGCCAATTTTGCATGGTGCCGGCGGTGAAGATGGGGTAATTCAGAAAATTCTTGAGCAAGCCGATGTCCCTTATTTGGGCTCTAGCTCTGAGGTCTCGAAACTTTGTTTTAATAAAAAAACCTCTCGCTTACAAATGGCAAAGCTTGGCGTCACAGTGCCCAGCGGTGCAGTGGTGACTGCAGCCGAGTACCAGGTACACCCACTATTCCATCAACCGCACGTACTTAAGCCATATAATGGTGGCTCAAGTATAGATACCTATATATTGGCTGACCCAGATGATCGCCCAGATATGTTAGTTGAGGAGTCGTTCAACAAGCATCACACAATGCTACTCGAGGAGTTTATCAAAGGAATTGAAATTACCGTGCCAGTGCTTGATGGGGTGTATTTACCGACCATAGAGATTCATCCGCCAAAAAATGGGACGTTTGATTATGTCAATAAGTATAATGGCGCTACCATCGAGCTCTGCCCAGCAGAGAGTCTAACCAACGAACAACAAGAGATGGCCAACGACCTCGCACAAAAGATATACACATCGTTCGGTTGTCGACATTTAGCTCGCGTAGATATGATAGTAACTAGCGATACTGTGTATGTACTTGAGATCAACACTTTACCGGGAATGACCGAGAAGAGTTTGTTCCCGAAGGCAACAGCAGCCATTGGTATGGACTTTAAAGCGTTGGCAGTACGGTTGGTAGAATTAGCACAGAAAGGTGATGGTCAGTAGGTATGCGAGTAGATATTGTTCACCCAGGCGCAGGCGAGTTGCAGTATGAAATACGCGGTATTGTTGAATTTGCGCACAGTATAGAAAAGACTGGCGTGCCGGTTATTTGGGAGAATATTGGTGATCCAATTGCCAAAGGTGAAAAAGTACCTGATTGGATACAGGATATTGTTGCTGAGGCTGCAAAAGATTCGTTTAGTTACGCGTACTCACCTACAAAGGGGTTAAATAATGCTCGTGACTATTTGGCAAAAACCCGGAGCCAAGAAACTGGGGCAACACTGAGTGCTGAAAATATACTCTTCTTTAACGGACTCGGTGATGCAATAACTAAAACCTATACGTGGCTAAACCCAATCGCTCGTGTACTTGGTCCGAGTCCAGCATACCCAACACATAGTTCTGTTGAAGGCGCGCATGGTAGATCTCGACATCTTACCTATAACTTAGACCCAAACAACAACTGGATTCCGGACATTGATGACATTAGAAATAAAATCAAATACAACCCAAACATCACCGCGCTACTTATAATTAACCCCGATAATCCAACCGGGATGGTCTACCCGAGGGAGACGCTAAAAGAATTTGTGAAGATTGCCCAGGAGTTCGATTTGTTTTTAATAGCCGATGAAATTTATGCAAACCTGGCTTATGAACCAGACGAATTTACGTCACTTGCAGAAATTACCGAGGGTGTGCCGACTATTGTAATGAGAGGCCTCAGTAAAGAGGTTCCGTGGCCCGGTAGTAGATGTGGTTGGCTTGAATTTTATAATGTAGATGCCGATAGTTCGTTTAAAACATACGTACAATCACTTGAAGAGGCGAAGATGATAGAGGTGTGTTCAACCACGCTTCCCCAGTTGGTCCTTCCGCAAATATTAAGTGATGAGCGCTATAAAGGTTATGTGGCCCAGCGTACCGAACTCTATAAGCAGCGTGCTATTATTGCCTCGCAGATGCTTTCGAATATGGATGGCG
>JBGSPG010000045.1:0-9836 GCA_041738725.1 Saccharimonadales bacterium (SeqCode) | reverse complement strand
GATCGGAGCTGATTGGACTGTCTGGAAGAGTGTGCAGGGTAATGGCACGCTCCATGCGTGTTTTATTGATGATGATTCATTCGATGCCTACCAAGAAGCGGTTGCGGAAAATGATGGCAATGCACTCGATGAGCGAATGAGGAGTTTAAGGGGTTTGATTGGCGCAAAGTGTCTCAACCTCGTTAAGCCGAAGTTTATGGCTAATTATACCGAGGGCGACGCTTTTATGCTGTGGCACGGTAGTTTAGAAGAAGGTGCAAAAAATCCTGGTGTTCACAGTTTTGATAGAACTGTCGAGGGTATATATACAATTCACGCAGCTCCAACAGCTCTGGCTAACGATATTCCAGCCGGTTTCACCAGACTGAATTAGTTTTCAGCTGGTATAATGAATACCATTGATGAAGAAATATCTTAGACGAAACTGGAAGCTGGTTTTAAACGTTATCACCGTCCTACTTTTGGGAGCTGCGGTTTATTTAGTACGCAGTGATATCGCTGGAGCGCTCGGTGATCTTGCAAAAATTAACGCAATTGCACTGCTTTTAATGCTGCCACTTCAAATACAAAATTATTCTGCCTACGCACACATGTATCAAGAGCTACTTTCTATGCTCGGAAGTAAGCAGCCGTTTAGGCGGATGTATAAGATTTCATTAGAATTAAACTTTGTGAATCATGTGTTTCCGAGTGGGGGAGTATCTGGATTTAGTTACTTTACGGCGAGGCTTAAGCCATTCGGTGTGAGCACCGCACAGGCAACACTCGTGCAGACACTGCGGTTTGTTCTTACATTTGCCAGTTTTGTGATACTCCTCTTCGTAGGTTTATTTATGTTGGCGCTTGGTGGAAGCGCTAGTAATATGATTATTTTAATCACTTGTTCACTGGCCTTCTTGACGGTGTTTTCTATCATTGTCGGAGGTTATGTCATTAGTAGCAAAAAGCGAATTCATAGCTTCTCACAGACTATGACGAAGTATGTTAATAAAGTACTCCACGTTATCCGTCCAAAGCATCCTGAAACCATCGATCTTAAAAAGGTAGAGCGAGTCTTTAATGAAACTCACGATAGTTATCTGCTACTTAGAGAGAAGTTTCCAGAAGTACGCAGGCCGTTTTTCTACTCTATGCTCGCAAATATTACCGAGCTCGCCACGATTTACGTTGTGTATATTGCCTACGGACAGTTTATAAACCCGGGAGCAATAATTATTGCCTATGCACTAGCGAACTTTGCCGGGTTGATTGCGGTGCTTCCAGGGGGTATTGGTGTGTACGAAGGTTTGATGACGGCAGTTTTAATTTCTGCAGGCGTACCTGCAGGACTGGCGATTTCCGTTACCGTTATGTACCGCGTCATCAATATGGCACTCAGTTTGCCAGTTGGTTACTTCTTTTATCACAAGGCGCTGAGAACGCTCGGCACGGCGGAAGAATAATATATGACAGACGTCACGCTTGGAGTAAGTGAAGCGATTGAGCTTATTAATCAAACACTTGATGAGGCATACCCCTTTGTTGTAATTGAAGGTGAAGTGGCAAGTTTTAAGGTAAACCAGAATAAGTTCATCTTCTTTGATATTAAAGACGAATCAAGCACACTCGGATGTTTTATGATGCTCTTTAAACTTAAATTCCCAATAGAAGACGGCATGAAGGTACGGATTATCGCCCAGCCGAAACTTACGAATTGGGGAAGGTTTAGTTTAACTGTTCAAGAGATTATGCCGGTAGGCGAGGGCAGTTTAAAAAAGTCGTTTGAGCTTCTAAAAAAGAAGCTTGAGGCTGAAGGATTGTTTGACCAATCTCGTAAACGTGATCTTCCAAAATACCCGGTTTCAATTGGAATTGTGAGTTCATCGCAAGCTGCGGGCTATAAGGACTTCATAAAAATTCTACAGAACCGGTGGGGTGGCCTGAATATTGTACTTACCGATGTTCCTGTACAGGGCATAGAGGCACCTACGCAAATTATTGGCGCGATTGCAAAGCTTAATGAGCATCCTGAGCCGTTTGATGTAATCGCAATTCTTCGTGGTGGCGGAAGCGCGGATGATCTTTCTGCCTTTAATCATGAAGATGTTGTTCGAGCAATTGCCCTGAGCAGAACTCCAACAATTGTTGGAGTTGGCCATGAGGTTGATATTAGTTTGGCAGACTTGGCGGCGGACGTTCGAGCGGCTACGCCGAGTAATGCGGCCGAACTACTGGTTCCAGATAAAAATGTCGTAATTAGTCAGGCAGCGCAGGTAGCAACTCGTTGTTGCAGTCAGATGTTGGATTTGATTGAGGAAAACTTGGAACAGTCGGAGATCTTACGTGATTCGGTTGAACAGGCTTGTTTGTCGGTTGTTGAACTAAAGCAAACTGCGCTGCTCGCTGCACAGAGGACACTCGTGCAATTAGATCCAAATACAGTGCTCCGCCGAGGGTACGGCATTGTCAGGAGTGGTACAAAAACGATTGTGAGCGTAGCGGGTGTTACAATAAAAGATAGTATTTCAGTTCAACTGAGTGACGGATTAATTGAAGCGGAGGTCAGTAATGTCAACACAAAGTAAACAGACGGTTGAAGAACAAATTGCGGAACTCGATGCACTACTTGCATGGTTCGAGTCTGAAGACGTTACCGTTGATGAAGCGCTTACAAAGTACGAACGAGCGCAGGTACTTTCAAAAGAACTTACTGCTGCACTCGAAGATGCCAAGAATAAAGTTGCAGTTATAAAGCAAAAGTATTCATAGCCTATGTTTTGGTTGATTGCGCTATGTATTGTCGTTCCGTTTGCCTATGTTCTTTTGTTTGGTGCACCATACCTACCGACTCGAAAGCGACAAGTGAATCAGGCACTTGATTTGCTCGCTTTAAAAAAAGGTGAATTATTAGTTGACCTTGGCTCTGGTGATGGTGCGGTTCTGGTTGAGGCAGCCAAGAGGGGGATTAGGTGTATTGGCTATGAATTGAATCCACTCGTGTTCTGCGCAGCGTATCTACGAGTGTGGAAGTATAGGAAGCTCGTGACATTACGGTTGCGCAATTTTTGGAAGGTACCAATACCCAAAGAAACTAAAGGGGTGTTCGTATTTTTACTGGATAAATACATGGTTAAGCTGGATGCAAAGTTTGGCTCAGAACTATTGAAGGGTACAAAAGTTGTGAGCTATACATTTGAAATTCCTACTAGAAAGCCCGTGAAGGTGAGCGGTGCTCTGAACGTATACATATATTGACAAACATAAGCATATAATGTATAATCATTAATATGAGTATAGTAAAAGAAACAATACAGTCAGTCGCAGACCTTGGACACGATGATGCTGACAAGGTTATTGATCTACGTGATGTACGTGGTGATCGACCTGGGTTAGAGCTACGAGGTGGTCTAGCGAGGATTGCAGTAGGGGCAGTTGGAGATACTGTTCCATCTGAAGAGTATCATGCGCCTGGCCATGTATTAGAGGAGCACCGTACAGACGAAGGTGAAGTTCGTGTATTTAAAAATACTATTAACGACAATCCGGTTGTAAAAGTAGACTTAGCTGCTCGCAACCGTGCTGCGTAATCTGTTGCACAAACGGCTCAATATCGCTACAATACAGAGTAATGAATAAGCTTAACCAAAAAGGCAGTATGAGCCCACTACTCATTCCATTGATACTTTCAGTACTTGTAGTTATAGGGGTGAGTGTTGCGGCGTTTATTTACTACGGTAAGTATGTTGACCAGCGAGATAACGTTGATGCCAAAGTTGAAACAGCTGTTGAGATTGCAGAGTCTGAACAAAAAACCAAGCTCGAAGCTGAATTCACGGAGAAAGAAAAAGTCCCAAATAGAACGTACACATCGCCTTCAGTATACGGCACAGTAAAATTGGTGTTTCCGAAAACCTGGAGTGGATATGTGGTAGATAGTGGCAGTTCGCTTGATTATGTGGGGCACCCAGAGTACGTACCATCAAAAGGTATTAATTATGCACTGCGAATGAATGTCTCAGACAAGAAGTTTGCCAATGAAATTAAGAGCTATGAGGCGCTCGTGAAAAAAGGCGATTTAAAAGCAGTTTCAATCACAGTCTCCGGGACTACCGGCACACGGCTCGATGGACTACTTAAAAAAGACCAAGAAGGGATTTTAGTACTGTTCCCACTCCGAGATAAAACCCTCAAAGTCTGGACGGAAAACAAAGACTTCAAAGTAGATTTTGAAAACGTTCTAAAAAATCTCACATTTGTACCATAACTCCGTAGTATTATTTACGCTCATGCTCGCATAGGCGGCGTGGCTTCGGGTATACTGGGTATATACATTTGGAGGATGTTTGCACAATGGCGTTTGATGGCTTGATTTCAGATACAAATCAGCAAGTACTTGCTGGCATTGCGCATGAACTTAAAACCCCCTTAACGCTGATTAGCGGGCTCTCTTCGGAGCTCCAGAATCCACAGTTTAATTCAGAGCAGTATCAACAGTATGTACAGCGGATACAGTTTTCTTCAGATCGGTTGCTGGGGTTAGTCGACAGTATTCTGCGTGGTTATGAACTTGAGCAAGATATGCTTGAGCTGCATTTAGAGCCACTTAACCCGCAGCTAATTATGGAAGAAGTGGCGCACGAACTTGAGCCGCATGCTCGCAAACAGGCTCAGTTGATAGCGGTACGGAGTCGACACAGGCAGACAATTCTTGCCGATAGGGGATGTCTACATGCGATATTATTTAATCTTCTAGATAATGCAATTAAGTATTCCAACCCAGAAACTACGATTGAACTTGAGGCGCGTCTACGTCGAGGTCAGGCGCAGTTAGTCATAAAAGACTACGGGGTCGGTATAAAAAAGAATGAACTAAAAAAGTTATTCTCTCAGTTTGGCAGAGTGCAGAGACCAGTACCGCAGTGGGCTTCATCAACGGGGCTTGGGTTGTACATCGCACGGCAACTGACCGAGGCAATGAACGGTAATCTTGAACTTTCGCGCAGGCGTGATGGTACAAGTTTTTTGGTTAATCTACAGCTTTCTAGGCAGCTGAGTATATTTGAATTATGAGGCTATTATTTGTAGAAGATGATCCGTGGCTGAGCGAACTATATGGAACTGCACTCAATCGGATTAGTAAATTGCAGGTTTATACCGCTCACTCTGCCGACACAGCGCTCGAGGTATTAGATTCACAGAAGGTGGATTTAATTGTACTCGACATGTTTTTAGGTCTGCACAATGGTATTGAGTTTCTGCACGAGATTGCATCGTACGAGGATACGAGACATACGCCGATTGTAATTTTAAGTGCCGTGCATGAATATGATTTTGGTATGACACCTGAACGCTGGAAGCAGTATAACGTTGTACGATATCTGTATAAACCTGGTACAACACCCGAATTACTTGTCGCAGCGGTAACGAAGCAGCTGCTTTCTATTGAGGCTTCAAATGTTCAGTAAGTTACATACTGTCATTCCTGCGCAGGCAGGAATCTTTAATAGCCCTCGGATGACTAGAGATTCCTGCCTACGCAGGAATGACACAGAGGGGGTTACGGAACTATGAAGCAGCAAACCTGCCCGGCAATAGTTCTTCGGCGTACTAATTACGGTGAGGCAGATAGAATCGTTACATTTTTAACTCCAATCGGTAAGGTCCGTGCGATGGTGAAGGGGGTTCGGCGCTCTAAAAGTAAGCTGGCTGGTGGCATTGAGTTATTTTCTGAAAGTACCATTACATTTTTAGAAACTCGGGGTAACCTCGCTCGAATTGTTAGTACCCGGCTCGACACCCATTGGGATGGAATCATCGGTGATTTGCAGCGAATGATGTTTGGTTACGAGGCAATGAAGTTACTAGATTCCCGTATAGAGGACGAGGCACCACGAGAGTATTACGAGCTACTAAAGGCAACTCTGGCTGGTTTAGCTGACCCAGAAACTCCCCTTACTGCTGTTGAAGCATGGTTCTATTGTCGTTTACTCACACTAGAGGGCACGGAGATTAACACTGCGACTGATAGTGAAGGTACAGCGCTTCAGCCCAATACTCTCTATGCGTTTTCTACTGAAACTATGAGCTTTAATGCATCGAGTTCCGGTAGGTATAGGCCAGATCATATTAAGTTACTGCGTCTGATTGCAGAGTATTCACCGCAAACACTTAAACAGGTGAAAGGGATTTCTGAACTCTCTAAACAGTTAAAAGAGTTATTCACTCTTGAACTCACTCAGTTTATGAAGTAGATCTGATTAATGACACCAGATTAGATTCGGGGTATACTTTATGTAGTATGAGTACGCTAAAAGTATCAGCTGAATTTCTAACGAACACACTCGATGTGTTTATTGCTGGTAACGGTGTATTTGGTGGTGTCGCTTAGCGACACTTATTTTTACACACTATTTAGATTTAAATCAGAGATACTTAATAAGAAAGGCTACACACTGTGAGCACTCCAAATCTAGAAACAATTGTTAGTTTATGTAAGCGACGCGGATTTATTTACCAAGGATCTGCTATTTATGGTGGAGAAGCTGGTCTCTATGATTTTGGACCATTTGGCGTAGAGCTGCTAAATAATTTAAAAAAATCATGGTGGGATGCAAATGTTAAGTTTCGCGACGACTTTGTAGGTATAGATTCAGCAATATTTAAACATCCGAAAGTTTGGGAAGCATCAGGCCACACTACTGGTTTTTCCGACCCACTTGCGGAATGTAGAGTATGTCACACCCGCATCAGGGTAGATAAGGAGCTTGGTTCAATTGGTGTAGTTGCTGATGAGAAAATGAGCGACACGGAGTTAAATAAGTTATTTGATGAGAACCGAGATAAAATAAAGTGTCCAAAATGTGGTAGCAAAGACTTTACTGAAGCAAGAGCATTTAATTTACTCGTTAAGTCGAATCTAGGTGACTTCACCGGTGAATCTGAAGTACCCGTATATCTTCCGGGTGAAGCTTGCCAGGGTATATACTTAAATTTCAAAAATATTGTCGATACGACCTCTATGAAAATACCATTTGGTATCGCACAGATTGGTAAGGCGTTTCGTAATGAAATTAGCCCAAGGAATTTTTTGTTCAGGACGAGGGAATTAGAACAAGCTGATACACAGTTTTTTGTTAGGCCCAATGAAAACAAAGATGCATATGAGAAGATTAAAAATGACCGTTGGCAGTGGTACTTAGATATTGGTATCAAAGAAGAGAACTTGCGATGGAAGCAACACGATAACCTTGTATTTTATGCATCTGATGCATGGGATATTGAATATAATTTTCCATCTCTTGGCTTTGATGAGCTTGAAGGGGTGCACGATCGTACTAATTACGATCTGAGTCAGCATAGCAAGTTCTCAGGTATGGATTTGAGTTACCAAGACCCAATTACTCATGAAAAATATATACCATGGATTCTTGAGACTTCTGTTGGAATGGGTAGAATGTTTCTGGCAGTTATTAGTGACGCATACTCTGAAGAAGAAATGCCCAACGGAGAGTCTCGCACGGTTCTCAAATTACATCCTAATCTTGCACCTATCCGCTATGCGGTATCTCCGCTTGTTAAAAACAAACCAGAACTTGTTGAAAAGGCCAGGGAAGTTTACAAACAGCTGAAGAGCAAGTACGGAAATGTTATGTGGGACGATAACGGCAACATCGGTAAGCGCTACCGTCGCCAAGACGAAATCGGTACCCCATACTGTGTAGTAGTGGACTTTCAAACACTTGAAGATGACACAGTAACCATCCGAGACCGTGATACCACCGAGCAAAAACGACAGACTATAAGTGATCTTGTTCTGGGCTAGGTAGGAGAATAAACTCACGATATTAGTTTTTCATGGTTTGTCATCCTGAACTTGATTCAGGATCCATGGTTTTAATCGATTAGATCCTGAATCTAGTTCAGGATGACATCTGTGTTTCGTGGGTCACAGTGGCTTATTGGGTTACAGTTTTGTTATAATAATATTGTAATAAAGTTATAATCATGCTAGTATGTGAGTATGAAGATTACATCTGTACAAAAAGTCATAAAGATCGGTTCTAGTGCAGGAGTTACTATTCCTGCCCGAGATATGAAAGCCGCCGGTATACAGGCCGGTGACAACGTTGATGTAACAATTACAAAGCTCACTAGTGATCAGGCTGATACTGATGTTATACAGACTGCACGCGAAATTCTTGAACGATATAGCCAGGATTTTACAAACCTTTCTCAAAGATGAAGTACAGGCAACTTACCCTTGAGGAAGTCGTGCAACTACACGTTTTGGTATTGGATCAATCCGGGGGCAGTAGTGGTATTAGAGATGTCGGTAGGCTACACTCCGCGATTGCTACACAAGATCAGCAGGTATTTGGAGAGCAGTTATACAAAACAATCTACGAAAAGGCTGCAGCACTAATTCGTGGCATAATCGGAGATCACCCGTTTTCTGACGGGAATAAGCGCACAGCCATGCTTTCGGGGATCACACTACTTGAACTGAACGGGTGTCACTTCCATGCACGAGAACATCAAATAGAAGATTTCGCAGTTGCCGTAGCGGTGGATCATCTTGAAATTTCTGTAATCGCAGAGTGGTTAGAGTGCCATACCGAGAAGGTTACGTAGGTTAGTATGAAAAAAGTTGTTCAGGTGAGTGATTCGATGCAAAAAAGTTATTCATATGAGCTTACTGCGCCTGTTGGCAGAGATTTTAACACAGAATTCAAGCCTGAGCTTACACCGAAGGAGATGCTTGAGCTAGGTGTGTTTGGTGGAAAGTACCTGAATGAATGCACTGCTGAGTTTCCGGCAGATTGGTTCCAGAATGCACGACTCAGTAGTAGTGGACCAGACCCCATGTGTAACTTCTTCGAAGTCTCGGCTTCGCAGCCACTTAAGGTGTGGCAAGAAAAGGGCTGGATCTATCAGGATGATCCCCGTGGATGGTTTCAGTGGTACTGCAGGTACTTTATGGGTCGTAGAATTCCCGAAGAAGACAAACGGCAGATAAAGCGCTGGAAGGCGATTACACGGCATGCAGGCCAAATACGCAAAGCGTGCCACCCTGGTGATCTGACGTGTCGTCGTAAACAGCGCCAGGCACTTCTGCACTGGGCATACGATAGCCGAAACATATAGCTGTTGGTAATCTGTTAAAATACAGTTATGGAAGAATACGTATCGAACCTGGATGCGCTGCATCATATTCAACAGACTGTACTGAGACAGTTGACGTACCAAAAATGGGTAGGGTATAGCGAGCTTTTACCTGATGGTATGGCAGGGAATGCCTTTAACTATCATCTGAACTATTTGGTTAAACATAAGTTGATAGAAAAAGCGGAAGAAGGCTATACACTTTCCGCACTCGGTAGGGTAGTAGTGGATTCAATGTCACTCAATGCGAAGAGGTTTAAGCTTAGACCCTCTACTGGTGTGCTGTTGCTACTAACAGACCTTGAGGGTAGGACATTGTTATATAAAAGCTACAGGCAACCTTTGATCGGGCACACTGGCTTGCCCTTTGGAAAGCTTCGCATTGGTGCAAGTTTTAAATCTTCAGCTGAACGCATGATACTCCGACGTCACATGAGCTTGGACGAGGTAACTGATCTTCAGTACTTTGCACCGCTTAATATATGCTATGAAGAAGACGAAGAATTTGTCTGTCAGCGCACGGGTCAGATATGGAGAGGAGCGTATACGGGTGTCTCTGAGAATTTTGAAACTGAAAATGGGGCAAGCATATGGGAAGAAGTTACGGGCGCACACAGCGTTGAGATACGTAATGCACTTTTGGGTGAGCTTAACGATATCACAATCACTGTAAAAACCTAGGTAAAACGTTTTAC
>JBGSPG010000039.1:0-2759 GCA_041738725.1 Saccharimonadales bacterium (SeqCode) | reverse complement strand
GTGGCGCTGTCTCACCAGAGCTAACTGTTGGCCGTACCTTTACTACTTCTGGCTTTACAGTCACAAAGTCACCCGGTTGACTGACGTCAGTTGGTTGAGATTCTACAACTGGTGTTGCCTCAAGTAAACTCGACTGATTCGTAAGCGCTTCTGCCTCTAGATCGTCTAAACTCACTAATCCGAGTTCGAGTTGATCATCCAGGCTCAGATATGCCTTTGCCAAACGACGGAAGATGTAATCTACCAAGCTTGAAGCAGTCTTTATCTCTGAATCATCAGTGATACCCGCAGGTGCAAATGACATATTAATGAACGCCTTTACGTAGCTCTTTAGTGGTACCCCGTACTGCAGTCCATGACTAACTGAAATCGCAAATGCATCCATTATTCCAGCAAGCGTAGAACCCTGTTTTGCAATCCGAAGGAATAGCTCGCCTGGAGCGCCATCTTCATACTCACCGACTGTTACAAATCCCTTACTATCAGAGACCCTGAACTCAAAGGTTCGTGCCCGACGATTGCGTGGGAGCTCACGGCGAAGATGTGATTGCATTGCAATAAGTTGCTCAGTAAGATGTTCGGCTGTTTGTGGGCTATGGGCCGCAAGATCTTCATCCTTCTTGTCATCATCTTTTTTGGATGAAAGGGGCTGTGCAACCTTAGACCCATCTCGGTAAATTGCGACCGCCTTGATACCAAGCTTCCAAGAAACCATATGAAGCTCTTCAATATCTTCAACAGTTGATTCTTCAGGCATATTAACCGTTTTACTAATTGCGCCGGAAATGAATGGCTGCACTGCGCCCATCATTTTAACGTGGCCCATGTAGTGAATTGCGTTCTCGCCAACTGCGCAAGCAAACGTATCGTAATCCTCTTTCTTAAGGTGAGGGGCACCGACAACGGTACTTCGTTCGTGAATATATTCTTCAATGTCGGTAATCTGTGCCGGAGTATAGCCCATTGTTGTAAGCGCGCGTGGAACCGTCTGGTTCACAATCACCATGTTTCCACCACCAACAAGCTTTTTGTACTTGGTGAGTGAGAAGTCTGGTTCTACACCAGTTGTGTCACAATCCATCATGAACCCAATAGTTCCCGTTGGGGCAAGCACAGTCGCCTGTGAGTTACGAACACCGTAACGCTCACCGAGTTCAACAGCCTCATCCCAAGCTTCTGCAGCTGCTGAAAGTAGTTCTTCTGCCACAAGACTGGCATCGATGTCTCTAACCGCATCACGGTGCTGTGAGAGCACTCTGAGCATACCTTCTTTGTCTTTGTTGAAGCCTGCAAATGTACCGACTTGTTTTGCAATGCGCGCGCTGGTCGCATATGCGTGACCAGTCATAAGTGCAGTGATTGCTGCAGCCTGTGCACGACCTTCGTCACTATCGTACGGAAGCCCTTGTGCCATCAAGAGTGCACCCAGGTTAGCGTAACCCATACCAAGCTCACGGTATGCACGGGCATTCTTTGTGATGCCCTCTGTTGGGTACTCCGAATATCCAACAAGAATTTCCTGCGCTGTAAATACCACCTCTACAGTCTGCTTAAATGCTTCAACATCAAACGTACCATCTTCATTTAAGTACTTAAGTAGGTTGATAGATGCTAAATTGCATGCGGAGTTGTCGAGGTGCATATATTCAGAGCACGGGTTTGAGCCGTTTATACGACCGGCATTTGGAGCTGTGTGCCACTTATTTGCGGTGGTATCAAACTGTAATCCTGGGTCTGCACACTCCCATGCGCTCTCAGCAATCTGACGCCACAAATCACGAGCCTTCATTGTTTTGTAGACCTTTTTGTCTTTAACACCTACTAATTGCCAGTCTTCGTTATTCTCAACTGCCTTCATAAAGTCATCTGTTACACGAACAGAATTGTTCGCATTTTGGTACTGAACGCTAAATATATCTGTGCCATCAAGACTCATATCAAAGCCGGCTTCTTGTAGAACGCGTGCTTTACGTTCTTCAATTGCTTTGCACCAAATGAATTCTTCAACATCGGGGTGATCAATATTCATAATTACCATCTTGGCAGCACGACGTGTTTTGCCGCCAGATTTAATTGCACCCGCAGAGCTATCTGCACCGCGCATGAATGAAAGTGGACCAGAGGCTTTGCCGCCGCTCTGTCCGAGTGTTTCTACCGAAGAACGGATCGTACTAATATTAAGTCCTGAGCCTGAGCCACCCTTAAAAATCATACCTTCTTCTTTGTACCAGTTAAGAATTGAAGGCATGGTGTCTTCTACTGCCAAAATAAAGCAGGCACTGGCCTGCTGGGCACGTGAAGCGGCGCCAATATTAAACCAAACAGGTGAATTGAATGCTGCTCGCTGAGATGCAAGTATGTATTTTAATTCGGCATTAAAAACTCGGGCCTGCTCAGAGCTTACAAAGTAATCTTCCTGTTCACCGTGACGAGTAATAGTATCTGCGACACGGTTAATAAGAGTTTTTATACTTGCTTCTCTGTCTTTTGTACCAGGGGTACCACAAAAATATTTCTGACTAACAATATTAATTGCATTCATACTCCATGTGTCGGGGAATTCAACTGCTTTTTGTTCAAATGCAATCTTTCCTGTAACTGGATTATCAATTTTTGAATCGCGCTTTACCCATGTAAACATGTCGTACGGATCTGTCCCGTCTTTTGTAAAATAGCGTCGAATATCGAGCACTGTAGCTTGTGCCATACCTACCCCCTCTTGGTTACCCTAGTTTTAATTTGTTTTTTAAAAGTTTTAC
>JBGSPG010000028.1:0-3633 GCA_041738725.1 Saccharimonadales bacterium (SeqCode) | reverse complement strand
TGGATTCTATGACCCAATGACAAAAGTACGTGGCAACGACGAACTGCTTGTTCGTGTATATGTACACAACAACGCAGATCCAAAATATAACGCAAGTGGTGCTGGTGTTGCTAAAAACACTAGGGTTCGAGTAGAACTACCGAACGCTAACCAGCTTGCAAACAACCAAAGTGCTAAGGCATTTGTATCTGCAGATAACGCACAACCTCAGGCGATTTATGACACACTTGATATGCGTGCTGAAAACGGTGGAGCATTTGGAATAAGTTATATTCCTGGCTCTGCAAGCGTTACAAGTAACGAAGGTACTTCACCTGTAAGTGATACAATCGTTACGAGTGGTGTAAACTTTGGCAACCAAAAAGGTTGTTTCGAGTTTATTAGACTTGTTACCTTTAAAGTAAAAGTAGCATCACCTAATTACACACTCGCAAAGACAGTCCGACCTGACAACTCAACTAATGTTGCAGACTGGAAGGAAACACTTAAGACTAAAGCTGGTGATACTGTTCAGTGGAGAATAAACTTTAAGAACACTGGCTCAGTACAGCTTAAAGATACTAAGATAGTTGATAACCTACCTACTAACGTTACTGCGGTACCCGGAAGCGTAAAGCTTTATGATACTAACTTCCCTAGTGGATACCAGTATCCTGATACTGCAATTCAAGCGGGTGGTCGTCAGATCAATCTAAGTATTGGTAATTACAACCCAGGCACACAAGGGTTTGTGACGTTCAAGACTAAAGTCGCGAATGCTGACAAACTAAGTTGTGGTCTCAACACACTTAAAAACGTTGCATTTGCAACTCCAGCAAACGGCTATGGAACCATCACTGATGATGCGACTGTAACTGTTGACGGAAAAGTATGTGTGTCTAACACTCCTAACTTCGAAATCGTAAAAGATGTTCGTAAAAAGGGTGACACTGAGTGGAAGCAAGATGTTTCAGTTGAGTACGGTGATACTGTACAATACCGAATTCTTGTAAAGAACACTGGTGATACTGACCTTAAGAAAGTACTT
Source organism: Saccharimonadales bacterium (SeqCode) (assembly GCA_041738725.1). GTDB lineage: Bacteria > Patescibacteriota > Saccharimonadia > Saccharimonadales > UBA7683 > JAGOUG01. The sequence goes on along the minus strand of JBGSPG010000028.1, from coordinate 2,606 downwards.
GTAAAAGATAATCGCCCAACTGGTGTTGATTATGTAAACGGTACACTTAAAGTTAATGGCAAGACGAGTACTGAAGACTTGTTCAAGAATGGTGTAACTATTCCTGAAATAAAGAAGGGTGCTACAGCTGAAATCACTTTTGACGCTAAGGTTAACAAAGGTCAAACTGCTAAATGTGAAGTGAAGAAATTCCGAAACATTGCCAGTGCGAAGCCTGAAGGCCTACAGCCAAAAGAAGATGATGCTAACGTCACCACTAAATGTAACGTTACTCCTGCTTACGAATGTAGCGCAGTAGAAACACTTGCACTCGGCGGCAACAAATACCGATTTACGGTACGTGTTAAAACCGAAGGTGGTGCTAAAGTTAACAAGTATATCTACAACTTTGGTGATGCAACTCCTGAACTAAGCACAGATAAAAATGTGACTGAGCATCAGTATGCAAAACCTGGTGAATACAGCGTGGTAGTACGTGTACTATTTAACGTTGGCAACGAGCAAAAAGAAGCTCGTTGTACTTCACAAGTTGTTATCCCAGTGGTGCCAACTACACCACCTACTACTTCACCTGTAACGTCGATTCCATCGACTGGACCAGCTGAATTAGTAGCAGGGATCTTCGGTACAAGTGCAACTGCCTACGGCGTATTCGCCTGGGTTGGTAGCCGACGTGCTCTGAAGAACGTTAAGTAAACAGAGTACTGACCGCTCTCGTCTGTCTTCACATCTTTAGAAGATAGACACCGCACACAAAAAGCCCCTGGTTCTCCCGGGGGCTTTTTGGTTGGCTACATTTTTTCGGGGGCGTGGATGCCGAGAAGTTCGAGACCGTCTTTGAGGGTTTTCGCGTACATGGACACTAATTGTACTCGGACTTCCTCGCGTTCATTACCGATAACGTGATTGTGTTCATAAAAGCGATTGAACGTTTGAGCAAGTTCGTATAAATACGTACACACATAGTGTGGCATCAGCTCGTCTATTGCGTGTTCGAGCACCTCGTTGTACTCGCTGATCTTGCGTAGCAAGCTCCGCTCAGCTGGCTCGAGTGCTGTCATCAGAGACTGTCCTTGACGTACAAATGCTGACTTTTGCAGGATTGAACAGGCTCTTGCGTGGGCGTATTGAAGATACGGGCCACTATTCCCTTCAAGCGCAATTGATTCTTTTGGATCATACGATATATCTGAACCTATTTTGTTTTTTGCAAAAGCATATTTTACAGCTGCAAGAATAGTTTCTTCATTTGGATTAGTCGCGGTTTCTTTACCAGCCTCACGTGCTGCTTCTAAAATCTCGATTGCAGTAACAATATTACCTTTTCGTGAACTCATTTTTATTCCACCCGAAAGCTTTACTACGCCGTGGGTTAAATGAGTTGTTCGCTGCGCTGGTTCTGGTGCAAATTGCTCAATCGCCTTAATTACCACCTGCATATACTGCTGCTGTTCTGTTGCGGTTATAATTATGGATCTGTCAAAGTGGTAATCGTTCCACTTAGTAAGTGAGAGCCCGACATCTTTAGCCTCATAAGTAGGAATGCCCTCTGAATTTACGAACACCCTAGTATGTAAACCGTACTTGTCGCCATTGAAAATCACTGCCCCGTCACTCTGCTCGAACACACCCTTCTCCAGCTGTTCTGACACGGTTTTAATGCCAAGTGGCGTTACTTCACTTTCGGGGATATAGCGGTCGAACGGCTTCACCTGCAGCTGCTGATACAGTACATCGAAGTAGTCATAGCTCCACTGTCGTACTGTCCAGTAAATTTGGGCTAGGGGTGATTCATGGTCATCCTCAGCATGCACTTCGTAAATTTGTCGATTACGGCTTACGATCTGTTTTTTAGATTCTTCATTGTCTTCATATGCATTATTACCCTCAACATACCGTGCACCAAGCCAGGCTGGGCGTTCATCAACGGCAATCTCGCTCAGCTTTTCAGGATGCTCACCGCCAAGATGTGCAATTATTGCCCAGATACTTTTACCAACATGTAATCCTACATCACCACCGTAGTTAATACGGGTAATTTTTGCTCCTCCCCGTTCAACAAGACGTGCAATTGTATCACCGACTAGCGTTGTATACAGATGCCCCGCATGAAGCGGTTTGAGTGGATTTGGATCTGAGTATTCAGCAAGTATCACTTTGTCTTTCAGTATTTGACGTGGTTCAGTAGTAGAAATTTCAAAAAGCGCCTCATCTGCTAATGTGATGTTGATGAAGCCTGGGCCAGCAATAGTGAGTTTCGCTATAGATTCGTGCTTAAGGTTGTCTACTATCTTCTGAGCTACCTCACGAGGGTTTTGACCAACTTTTTTACTCAGCCGCAGTGCAATGTTTGTTGCGTAGTCACCAAACTGTTCATTTGGAACTGAAAATTCAACAATCTCATCAGTATTGAATATTTCTTCAACAATGGTGGAGATTATAGCTTTTATCTGTTGCATACACACTATTCTACCCTATTTTAAGCAGAAATATGGCTAAGCAGCACGTTTGTCAGCTTGATCTATACCCAAGAAACGCTCAAGAGGCCGTTCGATTCTGTCTGGAAGAGGATCCAGGGCCCGATCAACGTCTGCTTCAATTTCATC